>DUZI01000059.1 GCA_013349595.1 Nitrospirota bacterium | reverse complement strand
TTAAAAGGGGTATTGATAAGGCTGTTGAGACAGTAGTTGAAAACCTTAAAAAGATGTCTAAGCCTGTGGCTGAAAAGAAAGAGATTGCACAGGTAGGCACAATATCAGCAAATAATGACGCTACAATTGGAGAACTTATTGCAGACGCAATGGATAAGGTGGGAAAAGATGGTGTTATTACTGTTGAAGAGGCAAAGAGCATGGCTACAACCCTTGAGGTAGTTGAAGGTATGCAGTTTGACAGAGGATATATATCACCATATTTCATAACTGATCCAGATAGAATGGAGTGTGTCCTTGAGAATGTTTTCATACTTATCCATGACAAAAAGATTTCAAGCATGAAAGACCTTTTGCCTCTATTAGAGCAAGTTGCAAAAATGGGCAAACCTTTACTCATAATTGCAGAAGAGGTTGAAGGTGAAGCACTTGCAACTCTTGTGGTGAATAAATTAAGAGGTACTATACAAGTTTGTGCAGTGAAGGCACCTGGCTTCGGTGATAGAAGAAAGGCTATGCTTGAAGATATTGCAGTCCTAACAAAAGGAACTGTAATATCTGAGGATATTGGTCTAAAACTTGAGAATGTTAAAGTTAATGACCTTGGTCAAGCAAAGAAGATAACCATTGACAAGGAAAATACCACTATTGTAGAAGGTGCAGGTGATACAGCAGCAATACAGGGCAGAGTTAAACAGATAAAGGCTCAAATTGAAGAGACTACCTCTGATTATGACAGGGAGAAACTTCAAGAAAGACTTGCTAAGCTTGTTGGTGGTGTTGCAGTTATAAATGTAGGTGCCGCAACCGAGTCAGAAATGAAAGAAAAGAAGGCAAGGGTTGAAGATGCCTTACACGCTACAAGGGCAGCAGTTGAGGAAGGTATAGTTCCTGGTGGTGGTGTTGCCTTAATTAGATGTATCAAAGCCCTTGATAAACTCAAACTTGACCATGATCTGCAGATTGGTGTTTCTATAGTAAAGAAAGCATTAGAAGAGCCAATTAGACAGATTATAAATAACACTGGTCTTGAGAGTTCAATAATTGTGGAAAAGGTCAAGGAAAATAAGGATGTCAACTATGGCTTTGATGCTTATAAAGAAGAATATTGTGACATGCTCAAGGCTGGTATCATTGACCCAACAAAAGTTGCAAGAACGGCCTTACAAAATGCTGCATCAGTATCAGGTTTGATGCTTACAACTGAGGTAATGATAACAGAATTGCCAGATGATGAAAAGAAGATGCCCGCAATGCCTCATGGTGGTATGGGCGACATGTATTAATTTTTCTCCTTTCTGTTTAAGTAAAAATATAGGCACAGTCTTTGAAAGACTGTGCCTTTTTATTATGAAAAGGTTTCTAAATTGCTTGGGTCAGTTGAAGTGAATTAATTTGTTCAGAAGACAGATTTCTCAAAGACAATAAATAAATATGACAAGCTTCATATCTGCCATTTATGCATAAACGAGAATCTACGGTAATTAAATCCTTTAAATATTTATTTGCACAAGAACAACGGATGCCTTTTGCAGTCCCCTGCAGATAGGTGCAAAAGACATTTTTATCTCTATTATAGATTGTACAAGCCATTTTTTTTATTACCTCCAGAAAAAAAATTGTATTGTTAAAATATAATTTTTATTGTTACATAATCATTACAGAATAATTAAAATAATCTTACACCTTCCCATTTAGTCTTTTTACAAGAAAAATAGGGCAATCTTCATAATCTTCGCTATGACAATACTTTTTTTTTCTGTTTTTATCTAATATTATCAGTGAAGAAGCCCCACAAACAGTCGGGTTGTTTTCAAAAAATGGACAAAAGGTTCTCCTTCCTTGAATCAAATCCGATAAAATCTCGGAAGTTGCAAGAATGGTCATAATTTATTACTCCTTTCATTTTTTTATTACCACATAGAACTAAGTCCTTTTGCGAATACTTCACGATGACTATTATCAAGATTGTCCTTTACAGTATTATTAAAGAGAGGTTAAATGTTATTATTAAATATGAATTTTGAAAATTTACATAAACTTGGTCAGGTTCTTTTTTCATCAATCGGTAAGACAAGGCTAATGCCTTTTCAATCAAAAGATTTAGGTAAAGGGGCTGGTGGGGATAAAACCTTTCCTATTGATAAACAGTCAGAAGATATTGTGATAGATTATCTTCAATCCCTTGAGATACCAATTACAGTCATTTCAGAAGAGATAGGTTACAAGGATATCAATGGAGGTGGAAATCTAAAAGCACTTATTGACCCTATTGATGGCAGTAAAAATGCCATAACAGGTATCCCTCTTTATTGTACTTCTATGGCTATTGTTGATGGAGATAAGATAGGTGATGTTTATATGAGTCTGATTGTCAATCTGCTCACAGGAGATTGTTTCACTGCCAAAAAAGGAAAGGGGGCCTTTTTTAACGGCATCCAAATTAAAACCCAGCCTGATGAGAATTTTTATCTTATAATCTATGAGGCACAACTTCCTAAAAGAGACATCCCAAAGATAATGGATTTGCTGTCATTATTTAGAAGAACTCGTTGTTTTGGCTCAATTGCCATTGACATGGCTTATACTGCCTATGGTTCAGCAAGTATATTCATTACCCCATCGCCATCAAGAACCTTTGACTTTGCAGGTGGTTGGTTATTAATCAAAGAGGCAGGTGGCGTAATTACAGACCTAAAGGGTAATTCAATTGAAGATGTTACTATAGGAATTGATAGATCTGTACCCATCCTTGCAAGCGCCAATCAGGGCATTCACGAAAAGGCTTTAAAAATCCTAAACGTCAGTCAACCATGAAATTTAACTCGTCCTTTGACAGGGTCATTTATGGCATTAATCCTGTTAGAGAAGCCTTGAAGGCAAAAAAAAGATTTATCAGTCTCTACATTCAAAAGGGCAGAGAAAAAGAGTTTGAAGACCTCTTAAGGATTGCTAATTCTTTGTCTATCAAGACTAAAATTATAGAAAAGACATTCTTTGACAGCAAGTTTCCAAAAGGACATCAGGGTATATATGCCCATATCATTGATAAAAAAGAGACATCCTTTGAAGATGTTTATGAGGATATTATAAAATCAGGGGAAAAACCTTTTTTTGTCATACTTGATGGCATAGAAGACCCAAGAAATCTTGGTGCAATTATCAGGACTGCTGATGCAGTTTCAGTGCATGCCGTTATTCATCAAAAACACAGATCTGCCCATCTTTCTGCTGTCACCTCAAAGGTATCAGCAGGGGCAACAGAGCATGTGCGAATTATTGAAACAGGTAATATTAAAAATGTAATCAAAAAGATGAAATTAGAAAACATAAAAATCATTGGTGCTGACCATGAGGCAAGGCATACACTTTGGGAGGTTGATTTGAATCAGCCTGTTGCAGTAGTGCTTGGTGGTGAAGATAAAGGCATAAGACCGACAGTAAAATCCCTATGCGATGAGGTTTTAAAAATCCCTATGAGGGGTAAAATTCTTTCCCTAAATGTATCTGTTGCAATGGGCATAGTCAGTTTTGAAGTTTTACGACAGAGGCAAATAAATCTTAAATAGTAATAAATAAACAGATTCCCTTTTCAACGGGGATACAGGTGCAATTACTTAATCATTAATTCACTGTTTTTTTCTTTCGCCCTGTGATAATTGAATAGTTAATGTTTTTTTCAGCAAAATAAAAAAGGAGACATTGATTATGAAAAAATTTTTATTGATAATGATTTTGCTTGCTCAATTATTATTTGTTTCAAACCTTCAGGCGTCAAACCTTATTTTAAAAGATGCCAGTGAAGTCGAGATTAAGGGTAATTTTAATTTGCTCCTCTATGGTGGTAGAAATGGCAGTGATATTGAAACCATAGCCTTTCTTGATATTGTTGATGATGAGTATAAGATAGAATTATTCACACCAGAATTTAACTACAAAAAGGAAGAAAACAAGACAGCAAAGGATGCCCTATTGAGGGCAAAGGGATTTGTCAGTTGGCATAGTTCATTTATGAATTTTGCTATTAGAAAGATAATTACAGACAAAGGGGATTTGATAGGTTATGAGGTCAAACCCTTATACCTCCCTTTTGAATTTGGCATCAGTGATGTTTTTGACAATACCTATTGGTTAAGAGATAAAAAGGCAGTAATCTTCATCAGGCTATTACCATCTATTGAGAGAATGCTCTTTGATTATGGAACTTCAAGAGAGGCTAATTAGTCTTAGGTCAGCATCAATTAATAATGTTTGCCAATATTAATCTACCTTTCTGCTAATTCTAAAAGAAAGGAACTTATTTTTATACCATTTTTCTTTGCCATTTGGTTGTTTATCTTAAATCTCAAATGGTGATGTATTTTCACAAATTCTACTAGGCCACCTTTTTTGATGAAATCTTTTATACATGATACGGTGAGCGAGCCTGAGAGCTGAGATTTATTTAATATTTCTGCCAGATTTCTCTGTTCTGACTCATCTATATAAATCATATGACAAGACTTGGTCTCATAGGGAACTTTCAATGTTTATATCTCAATTGGATTGTTATTGTCTTTAATAGAATCGAAAATTTTATCATGCTTTTTCCCACCTATTACACATATCTGTATGACAGAAGAATTGGCAAGATAAGTTTTTTGCTACTCTATTAGTTTTAGAAAATAAAACATATACTCTGCCATTTTGTGATAGTCTTTATTAAAATCAGCCTTTGCTATATTTATTGGATTTGTCTATATTAATAAGAATCCTTAAAATAGCGATAGCAAGGGCTGTTTCAGGATTTTTATAATCGACAAATTTTATTTATAATTTTTGATTTATACATTTAAAACAATGCCTTATATCAAAGCCCCCCCTAGGAACTTTTTTTTATAAGGTGTCGTATAAAAATCCTTCACCAGCCCTTCCTATCTTACCTGCTGATTTTACTACTAAGCTTTTTAGTTCTATCGCCGATTTTGGGAGAATTACGATAATGCAAAAAAACTATTCACCCCAGTTTTCGTTTATAATTTATTCGTATTGTCAAAAATTAAACACAGATTTAAAATTATATGTAATCTAATGAATCTCTCTCTGTTTTTCTCATTGGTCCTTTCTTTGGTTTTAACTACAGAATTAACTTCAGAGAACAAAGAAAATATGCTTCATATATCTTAATCATCGTGAGTACCCAGGTATTGTCTCTGTGTCCTCTGTGGTTCAATTGGTACCACTATTTTTTTCATGAAATTTTTTACGTTACTAATTTATTTTTTCCCAATTGAACCTATACCTTTTAACTCCACAAGTGCCAATATGCTGTAATCGTGGCTTTGGTCATTAAAGCGAGGTCTCCTTGTGATAGAAAGGTTAATTGCCCAACACTGCTCCATATATTTTATCCTCAAATTAGAATCCCTCAATCCACCACCCTTTGCATCAAACCATAGGTTTGCACTTAATCCCCATCTATTAGTCAAAACTGTATCAATAGAAGTTCTATACTGAAAAATGCTATTGTCTCTTGAAAATCTCTCACCAAAGACAAGGTTTGTCTTTTCGCTTAGAGATAATACTACATCAGTGTAAAATGTTTCTATTTGTCTCTCATTAAAGTCATAGGCACTTTCTACCCTTACTACAAAAGGCTTTGTCAAATAAGCACCCTCAAAGGTCATCAAACCAAGCCTATAACCATCGTCAACATTTTTGATACTATATGGTTGTGTCAACCTTACCGCAATGAGTTTATCTGTAAATCTAAATAAATTTAAAAAAGATAGATTTGCCTCAGAGATATTATTAATACTTTCGGTATAATCAAAGACAGGAACAGTGTTATTTTTAGGGATGTATTGATAATTTATGGATGGTTCAATTATGTGTTCATAACCTTCATATCTCTTTATAAATCTACTTTTAGCCTCTACGGTATATCTCAGAGATTCCCTATGGTTTTTAAGTGACTCGTCGTTATTTTGGAAATTATAAACAGTCTCTCTCAATGCCAACGATTGACTAATCTGTACCTCATTACCGAAGGAGTGAGAAAATTTAGGCATTAAGTCGAATCGTTGAGATTTGAGACCACTTTGTCTATAAAAATTTGAAATAGTTGATTCCATTTCAAACAAAAAGGGACCAATCTTTGTAGGGTTTAGGTAATAACCTACTGAAGGTAGGACTTGAGGTATTTCTTTGTCCTTTTGTTTTAGGTCAATCCAGTATTGTCCAAGGAGGTAAAGCCTGCTATTTGTAAAAGAATATCCAGCCTCGATGGAGGACTGCAAAAGCCTCTGATTCCTTTCTTGATTAATGTATGCGTAGTCTTTATACATATCAATACTCTTTACATAGTTTATGTCTATAAACTCCCTAAAGGCCCCTTTGTTATATTCCTGTTGGGCAGAGACTTGAAACTGTGTGTCCTGTAAAACCTTGTCACGAAGGTGATACATATTGAAAACTCCCTTACTATCTGGATGGATATATCTGTATTGTAAAGATTTACCAAGCCCCCTTTTGCTGTAATAGTCAAGTCCAAAGGTCATGTCCTTATCTTCATCTATTGCCCAGAAAAAATAAGGCGCAAACCGTAACCCTTTTTCTGAACTATTGCCTACAAGAGGCATGAGAAAACCTGAAGACCTTTCATTATTTATAGCTGCCCATATCTTTGGAGAGTAGAGGAGTGGAAAATCCCTTACACGATAGGTCACCTCTTTGGCATCAATGTTTTTACCAAGCACAATATCTACATCTCTCCCTTGAAAACACCAATCATAAGTATCCTTAACTGCCTTGTCATAGGTGTAATCTTTTGCATTTTTGATATTAGTTGGATTACAGGTAGTAAACCTTGCTGAATTGGCAAAATACCTATCTTCAGAAAGCCTTTGCAGTCTTTGTGAATAAATCCAGTAATTACCCTGTTTAAAAAAGATAACTGCACCCTGAATTTCTCCAGTCTTTGTCTTTAAATTAAGATTTGCACTCATAGCATTGATAAAGGTATCGCTGTCCTCATAAATAACTTTTCCCTCTGCAACGACATCAAAAGAGCCTTCATACACCAAAGCCTTTTGAGTCTTTATTATTGCCCCTTCGTATTCAATAACCACATTTCCAACTACTTCATATTTGCCTTCTTTAGAGAAATGGATAATTTTATCGGCGTTAATTGTCAATGCCTCTGTATAAGTTGGGAATAAATATAACCACATGAAGCTAATTGAAAAAATAATAAGTTTAACCATTTATTTTTTATTAGCCTCTGAAATTGAAAAATCTTCCCTCAAATCCCTTAGGATTGCCTCTTTTCCCAATAATTCCAAGACCTCACCTATCAGATAAAAAGAGCCTGTAACGATTAAAACAGGTTCATTAACCTTTAATACACTGTCTTGTATATTAACCATTGCCTTTTTATAATCTGATATGCAATAGCCAGCCTTTAAACAAATTTTAGATAAAGCTTCACTTACATTTACAGCAGTCTCATGATTATTAAATCCAAGTGACGAGGCAACGCTTGACAATTCTTCTGGTTGAGCAGAACGATTATATCCTACTTTGGTAAATACCGTCCAAGTTGATTGAGGCAATAAAGGAGATAATATGCCTTTAATGTCTTTATCTGACATAATTGCAATCAAAAAGAATACTTCCCTGTCGGGTGATTTCTCTAATAGATGATTTTTTATAAATTCTGATAAGGTCTGACTTGCCTGTGGATTGTGTGCACCGTCAATTAGTAGAGGTGGATTATAGGATATAAATTGAAGTCTCCCTTCCCAGGTGACTTTACTAAGTCCACTTGAGATGAAATGGGCTATTTTATCCTTTTCAAACTTATCTCTAAGGTATTCAAATGCAGCCATGATTGCAGTTGAGGAATTTTCTAATTGATGTCTTCCACATAGAGGGACATATACATTATCGAGATTTATTGGTCCTTTGAAGTCTAACCTTATGCCCTTAATAGTTGATTCCCTTAAAATAGCAGTAAAATCATCTTCATAAATATATATTGGGGCATTCTCCTTCTGAGCCTTTTCTCTTAAGATCTTTATTACTGGAAACTCCTGTTTAGATACAATAACAGGTATCTTTTCCTTGATAATACCTGCCTTTTCAGAGGCTATCTTCGTAATAGTATTACCTAAATATTCAGCGTGGTCTATGCCAATCTTTGTTATAACTGAAACCTTGGGTCTTAAAATATTTGTTGCATCAAGTCTGCCGCCAAGACCTGTTTCAATTACTGCACAGTTGACTTTATTTGTTTTAAAATAATCAAAACATAAGGCAGTAACAAACTCAAAAAAGGTAGTTGAATCAATAAGGGCTTCCTGTAAAAGGGTTTTAAGCTTTATTGTCAATGTAATTATCTCTTGCTCTGTAATCGCTTTATTATCAATCCTTATTCTCTCTGTAAAACTGACAAGATGTGGAGATGTATATAAACCTGTCTTAAAACCAGCCTCTATGAGAATAAAAGATATCATAGCGGAGACCGATCCCTTGCCATTTGTCCCAGCAATATGAATTGAGTGAAAATGCTCTTGAGGGTTACCAAGTAAATGGGCAATCTTGGTTATTCTCTCCAATCCGAGTTTTAAACCAAACTTTTGAAGTCCGTAAATAAATTCTATTGCATTTGAATAGTTCATGGATGATTATATAAAGGCTTTAATTATAAGCTATTAAAGCTGAAATAATATATTGTTTAGATAAAAGTGCTTTTTTAACAAGGCCTTAAAATAGCGCTTAGGAAGGGCTGTTTCAGGATTTTTATAATCGACAAGTTTTATTTATAATTTTGATTTATACATTTAAAACAATGCCTTATG
>DUZI01000058.1 GCA_013349595.1 Nitrospirota bacterium | reverse complement strand
TTTTTGTTCCCTTGAAATTCAACTTTTACAATAGTAGGTTTTTCTTGAACAATATATAAAACCTTTACACCACCTTCAAAGGTCTCTATCTCAACCCTTACATCGTCAAAATAACCCATTCTGTAAATTGCCTTTATATCTTCAGTTGTCTTATCAATTGAAAGGGTCTCTTTAATTTTTTGGGTCAGCTTTGATTTTATAGCACTTGCATCAATTCTCTTAACTCCCTTGATGTCTATGGCTGTGACAATTGGTAATTCTTGAGAATATAAAATAGATGTGTAAAAGAAGGTTATCAATAGTGCTATTGATAATGAAACAAGGTATTTATTTAAAGTTTTTGTAATATTCATTTTGTCAAAAGGGATATTAGTATAGCAGAAAAATATTAAAATTTGTTATTTCTTTCCGAAGCCTTAAAATAGCGATAGAAAGGGCTGTTTCAGGCTTTTTATAATCGATAAATTTTATTTTTTTTCTTTATTCATTATAATGCAATGCCTTATGACAATGCCCTAGGAACTTTTTTATAAAGTGTTGTATAAAAATCCTTCACCAGCCCTTACTATCTTACTTGCTGATTTTATTAAGCTTTTTAGGTCTATCGCCGATTTTGGGTTTTTATTATCCCTCCACCAATTATCTTGTCTCCTTCATAAAATACGGCGCTCTGTCCCCCTGCTGGTGCCCATTGAGGCTCTTGAAATTTGATAATCAACTCATCTTGATTTATAAATTCTACCCATGCAGGCTGATCTTTCATGGTTGACCTAATCTTCACAGTTGCTTGAAAGTTTTGTTCTTTCTTATCAATCCAATTTATGTCAGAGACCTTTATTGTATCTGAAGTGGCTAATTCACGGTTTCCCACATAAATAATATTTTTTTCAGCATCTATATCTACTACATACAAAGGCACTTGGCTTGATGCCTCTATCCTCCTTCTCTGCCCAATGGTATATCTAAAAAAACCCTTGTGAATGCCTATCTTTTGATTTGTATGAATATTGATAATATTTCCTTCTTTATATTCTTTTATAAAAGTATGATAACCCCTGCCACCAAGAAAGCATACCTCCTGACTCTCTGACTGTTTTGCACATGGTAAACCTAGGTTAGATGCCATATCTTTTATCTCTGACTTATGATAATAACCAAGCGGTAAGATTACCTTCTTTAATTGACTTAAAGAAAGTCTGTAAAGGGAATAAGATTGGTCTTTTAAAGGGTCTTTTCCTCTATAAAGCATGCCATTGTTAATTATGGCGTAATGACCTGTGCTTATATAATCTGCACCAATCCTGTCTGCCTCTTTAAGGAGATTATGGAATTTCATAATCCTGTTGCAAAACACACAGGGATTAGGGGTAATCCCTGATTTGTAGGCATTATAAAAGGGATTTATAATCAACTCCTCAAAGGATTTTCTTAAATCAACAAAGTAGTGGCTTATCTTAATAATCTCTAAATTTTGTTTAATAGAATTTAGGTAATTATTAGAGACATCTTCATAAAAAATAAAAGAAACCCCAACAACATCATAACCTTGTTTCTTTAAAAGATAGGCAGTCATAGTAGAATCTACGCCACCACTCATTGCTACAATCACCTTTGACATTTCTTTAACCTTTCATTTTTGTTGAGCACTTATTATAGAATAAAATAAATATTTTGGAGGCAATATGAAAATAAACATGAAGGATGTTGATATAGTTAGTCATTCTCTTAATAGTAAGTTTAAATTTAAGTGCTATAAAGGCATATCTTGTTTCACCAAGTGTTGTTCAAATATTGATATTTTGCTAACTCCTTATGATATTGTAAGGCTTAAAAACAGGCTAAATATGTTATCAGGTCAATTTTTGCTTCAATATACTTACATTGACATTGATGAAAAGACATCACATCCCTTTGTATTTTTGAAGATGAAAGAAGGTGGCAATAGGGAATGTCCTTTTGTATATGAAGAAGGGTGTAATATTTATACTGACAGACCGGCAAGTTGTAGATATTATCCTGTTGGTCAAGGTTCATTAAAGAAGATGGATGAGAACCTCAAGCAACCTTACAATGAAGAGTTTTACTTTTTTGTTCGAGAGGATCACTGTAAGGGCTATCAAGAGGACAAGGAATGGACTATAAAAGAATGGCGACAGGACCAGGAGGCAGAACTTTATGACGATATTAACAGAGGTTGGAAGGAGATACTTTTTAGAAAAAACCTGCCAGGCTTGAGCCTTGACGAAAAAAAGCAAAAAGCCTTTTACATGGCTTCTTATGACATAGACAGATTCAGTGATTTTGTGTTTAAAAGTGGATTCCTTGACAAGTTTGATGTTGATCCAGAAAAGGTAGAAAGGATGAAAAAAGATGAAGTTGAGTTGCTTCAATTTGCTTTTTCTTACATCAAATATATCTTAATGATGGAGCAGACTTTAAAGTTAAAAGAGTAAATTATTGAAAGTTAGGCATTCCTTATCCTGTTTATGCAGAATCAATCAACTTAATCCCCTTTTAAAAGAGAAAATAACCTTTGTCAATTATTAAAAATTATTTCCACTATGGATTTTTCATAGCCTTTGCTGGCATGTTGAGCATAATGGCATGTCTTGGCTTTGCCCGATTTGTAATTGGAATGCTCTTACCATCAATGTCTGTTAATCTTCAACTTAATTATTCTGAAATGGGATTCCTGAGCACAGGTAATTTTTTGGGATATTTATTTGCAGTTTTAATTGCTGGAAGGTTTGTTGAATCCTATGGTCCAAGGGCAATAATATTTGTTGGATTAACAGTTTCATGGGTGTCAATGGTCGTGATAAGCCAAAGTAGTTATCTATATTTAATAATATTGATGTATTTGTTTACTGGGATTGGAAGTGGTTTTTCAAATGTTGCTATTATGAGCCTTGTTTCACGATGGTTTGCAAGAGAATACAGAGGTAGGGCATCAGGGTTTATTGTAATAGGTAGTGGCTTTGCCATAATACTGTCAGGATGGTTTGTCCCCTATGTCAACAGTCTTATGGGACAAGAGGGTTGGAGAATTAACTGGCTCATTTCTGCTATTGCTATTTGCTTAATATCATTAACTACTTTGCTGATTATCAAAAACAATCCTAAAGATATAGCAATTAACCCAATAGGATACAAAGAAGTTGCAGAGGAAAGTAAATTTGAAAAGTCAGATTTGCATCCCCATTTCTACTTTAGTAAAATTCTTCTACATATTGGGATCATTTATCTGCTCTTTGGCTTTAGTTATGTCATATTCATAACATTCATCGTTACTACAATGGTTCAAGAATATGGTTTTTCAGAAAATGTTGCAGGCAAGTTTTGGTCATGGGTAGGATTATCAAGCCTAATGTCTGGACCTCTTTTCGGCACTCTCAGTGATAGATTAGGCAGGAGCAAAGGGCTGATGATAGTGTTTTTTATTCAAATGATTGCCTACTTACTTGTGGCATCTAAATTAGGGATTAATTATCTCTACTTAGCCATTGTTTTTTTCGGAATAACTGCATGGAGCATTCCTTCAATTATGGCTGCAACTGTTGGTGATTACTTTGGGACTATTCGTTCTGCAAGTGCCTTTGGTTATATTACATTTATATTTGGGCTTGGACAAATTAGTGGTCCTATTGCAGCTGGTTTTTTGGCTCAAATTACTGGTAATTTTACCCTTAGCTTTGTCCTTTCAGCTATAACTGCTTTTTTTGCTATAATACTATCGTGCTTTTTAAAAAAACCTCAAAGATTAGAGTAAATTCAGTGGTTAATTTAATAAATCCCTTAGGATGGAGACAATTATGAAGAAGTTATTAATAATTTTCATTTTACTCTTTTCTGCAATCTCTTGCACACCTCAGATTAAACCTGATATTGAAAAACCAAAGGTAGCACTTGTGCTTGGTGCGGGTGCGTCAAAGGGATTTGCACATGTTGGTGTGATAAAGGTCCTTGAGGCAAATGGCATACCCATTGATATGGTAGTTGGAACGAGTGCAGGTAGTTTTGTAGGTAGTCTCTTTGCATATGGATATAGTGGATTTGATTTACAAAAGATTGCCCTATCGCTCAACAGGGCAGATATTGTTGATATTTCCATACCAGATAGCGGATTTATAAAAGGTGAAAAGATTGAAGCATTTATAAACAAATCAGTCAAAAACACCCCTATTGAAAGGTTTAAGATACCCTTCTATGCAGTTTCAACAGACATTATCACAGGCAAAGAAATTGCCTTTTCAAGAGGCAATGCAGGTATGGCAGTAAGGGCAAGTTGTTCTATTCCCGGCGTATTTAAACCTGTCAAAATAGGGCATAGTTACTATGTTGATGGTGGTGTAGTTAGTCCTGTGGCTGTAAATATTGCAAGACAGTATGGTGCAAATGTCATTATAGCAGTTGATATTTCTGGTGACACATCTACAAATCAGCCTGATGGCATAGTAGAAACAATCTTAAAGTCAATAGACATAATGTATTCAAGGATTGCAAAAAACGAATTATTATCCGCAGATATAATTATAAAACCAAAGGTATCACATATAGGCTCTGCAGATTTCACAAAGAGACATGAAGCTATACTTGAAGGAGAAAAGGCAACTCAAGAATCATTACAACAGATAAAAAAACATATAAAAAATAGTAATGTAACAAAGTAATTTGTTTGTCTATCTTAGTTTTTTATAATCCCAAAAATAGCGATAGAACTAAAAAGCCTAGTAAAATCAGCAAGTAAGATAGGAAGGGCTGGTGTGGAATTTTTATACGACACCTTATAAAAAAAAGTTCCTAGGGGGGCTTTGTCATAAGGCATTGTTTTAGATGTATAAATCAGTCGATTATAAAAATCCTGAAACAGCCTTTCCTAAGCGCTATTTTAAGGTATAATGATTGGATAAGACTATTTTGCTATAACAATGAAATCTCTTTACAATAATATTAAGAGCCCAAAGGCACTACATAAAAACCTTCTGATTTCTTGTATTTATTTAGTGCTATATCTAAGAACTGGTAGCCACTAACATCTTTAGTGGCAATTATCTCAATAGTCATATCTAATTTATTTTTTGAAACACTACCCTTTGCAAGTGCCTGAATGCCTTTACCATTAAAGGTCAGGGATTTTACATAGAGAACACCATTTTGAAAACCTCCAATCCCCCTGATATTATCAAATTTATCAAAGGGAACCATTACCCCTGCCCTTAAAATAGGCTTTATCTGCATTTGGTTTACTGTGATTTTATAATCTCCTCTCTTTGATTGACCTTTAATCTCTATATTTACTAATCCCTTACCTTCTATATTTATTTGATTTAATCCCTTATGCCCTGCAATCTGAAAGTTATTAACCAATATCTCATAGGCATTATTACCAGTGATTTCATAAAATCCCTTCAGCGTGGCCTCACCTGTTTTGGCTGCAAAATGGACTGTGGGGATTAATGAAAGGAGCGAAAAAAGATTTAAGTATACATTAACATCTTCAACAATCAATAATGGTTCTTTCAGTGAACCATAAAAAATATTAGCCTTCTTTGAGGTTATGTCAAAGAAGTAGCCTTTATTTAACTCTTCAAAGGTTATATGGTTGTAAGGTGTCTTTGAGTTTTCAGTTATTATATTTAAAAGCACCTCTTCTGGTATGGCTATGTTCCATAAAAGAAATAAGATTAATAAAAAGGTCCCGACAGCTAAAAAGATAATCTTTACTGTCTTGATCATTTTTTGGAAAAACGAGAAACGGTAAGTTGTAGATTAAGCCTCTCGGGATTTTCAAAGGATTTTCTGATTGATAGGGATTTGACTGAAAGCATCATTGGCGCCCTTTCTAATTTAAAGAGGAGATTGACTAGCTCATTCATTGTCATATTTTCTGCAGTAATATCTATTGGTTCTTCCACATAATAGTCTTTTATTTCCTTACTGCCAAGACTTTTGACGGACTTTATCTTTTTCTTAAGACCAAGTTCATCAAATTGATTATAGACAAATTCAAGGATGCTCTTTGGTTTTGTAAGCCCTTCTCTTTTTTCAATGGTTTCAATGTTAATCTTTAAGTTTTTGTATTGTTCAGAGACAGTCAAGAATTCATTATATCTATTTTTTTGAACTGAAAGTTCTTGGGTTACTCTGTTAATAAATAAAGAAAGAGTGATTGTTATAATTATAAAAGTTGCTAATGAGATTATGACTATCCTCTCTTTTGAAGATAGAATTGACCATAATAGTCTTGATTTGTCAATTATCACTTTAAGGTTCATTGCCAATCCTTCCAGAGGCACTAAAGGCATAATTGCCTTTATCGCTATGATTAACATTAGAGATTGTCAGTCCCTTTATCCATGTTAGTTCTCTCTTAAATCTCTCAAGTTCTTCCATGTTAGGGGCATCACCTTTCATCTTTATGTTTTCTCTTTCTATAATTAACTCGCTGAGTGTAATCCCTTGTGTTTTAGAAAGTCTTTTTAAGACATCTAAAGCCTTTATGTCAATGATGGCTTCTTTCTTTTCTTTGAGAACCTTCAGCCTCGATTTTAATTGATAAAGCTCATCAGTTATCTTTTGGTCTTCAGGGAAAAGCAATTTATAGCCTATTAGAATGTCTTTTTTTATAAGGGACTGTTCTTTTAGGTTTATAATTAATTTAAAACCTAACCATACGCTCGTAATAACTAAGAGGGTTAAGATTAGGACTGATGTTTTTAAAGCAGGTCTCAAGAGTTCAACTTTTAATCCAGTTAAAGAGATATCTTTATCAAAAAGCCTGATTGTGGGATTTTTTAATTCTTCAATTATTTCGTTCATATTAGAATCTTTGTCGGTGGAATTTATTATTTTTTTTGCAAACTCCTCAATGTCCGAAGAAATATTATCCCTCAATTGAGAACAGATTAGTGCTGATGGCACGATACCTCTTCCTTTGAGATATGAAAGGAAATCAGATATAAGGTTTTTGTCAATGAAGGCTACCAATGCCTTGATACCGCCTCCATCAAGTTTTTCTGAAATAAAGTCAAAGATTAAATCTTGTTGTTTTGTAAGGATGCTCCCTTCAAGTTCAAAAGGAATTATCTCCCTGAGCCTTCTTTTTTCCAATTCAGGCAATTTTAGTATCCTAAAATTTAAAATACTAATAGGTATATTGATAAAAAAACCGTCAATCTTGTTAGTATCAAGTTCTAACAGGGTTGTTTTCTTTAAAAGTTCTATCTTCTTGTCTTCCTTAAAAATATAAACCTTACACCCTTTGATAAAATCATCGAGTTCTTCTTCATGGTGATATTTAAATTCTATGACTGCCTTAATGCTCAAATCTCTCTCCAATACCTGACAATCTGACTCTTGCCTTGAAGTTCAACAACCGTCTCTATTATCCTCTTTACACCCTCTTGTTCTGCAGTTGAAAATATCCTTATTTTACGCACAATAACAGCAATCTTGCCAATCAGAGACTGCCCTAAGGCACCTTCAAAACCAGATATTTTAGTTATATCAGAGACGCTTTTAAGTGGCTCAAGGGAACGATACTGAATAATCCTCTCTGCCAAATCCTTTGTTATCCTATCATCAATTGCCATAATTACCGCTGCAGGGGCAGAATTGATATTTATTATTGTAGAATCAATACGGTCATAGCCATAAACAGTAACATAATCATGTAGTCGCTCTGCAATCTCAAACTCTAAACCCTTTATCTGATAAATCTCATCAACAGCATCAAGATAACTATTCTTTGCTTTTTCTTCACTGCCTCTTACCCTTTCAATATTATCTTTGTCAATCCAATCAACAATTAAGTCGGCTATTTGTTCATTTATCTGAAGGTTTTTGAGGAGTCTCTTAAAAATTTGGTAACTAATTAAATTTATCTCACCATTTTGATAGACCAAAGAGTTGAGATTAAATCTGCTATTTTCATCATAGGCACTTATTAATAGATTGCCTTGAAAGGAATCTGTAACCTTCTCAATAGGCATTATAAGTGTCCCATTAGGCGATAGATAGTAAATATCTCCCGTCTCACTCATAACCTTTGCAGATAATGTTATTCCTGATTTGCATGCAAAGGAGAGAGACTGAGACTTGCTCCAGTAATCATAAGATATTGTTGATATATATACTCTATGGACAAATTCAACTAATAGGGTTACCATAAAGCCTGTTATTGCAAGGATTGCTATAAGGGCTGAACCTCTTTGACTTATAAGATAAGATAGCCTATTCATTTAGTAGGAATCTTTGTTGAAATTATTAAGACATACTTGAAGGCAAATATATGACAAAGGTTGTCCCAACTCCAACTACAGATGTAACATTTATAAAGCCACCATGTTTTTTTATAATCCCATAAGCAGTTGCAAGACCTAATCCATTACCTTTATCCTTTGTTGTAAAATAAGGCTCAAAGATTCTCTGTAGATTTTCCTTGGAAATCCCAATACCTTCATCAGAGACTGTAATTTCAACATATTTACCTTTTGGAAGGTTGTAAATGTTATTTTCAGACAGGTCAATATTTTTACCTGTTATCTTGATTGTTCCCCCTTTTGGCATTGCCTGTTCAGCATTTATAATCAAGTTTTGAAATACCTGCCCGATTTGCACTGAATCTGCATCAATATTTACTAAGTCTTCAGGTATGTCAATAATGCATTTAGTTGTCTTATTGTATAGGCACAAATCTACTGTTTCTCTAATAATCTTCTCAGCAGAGATTATCTTTTTGTTAGGTTCTATTCCCTTTGAAAACATCAGAAGTTTTTCAGTAAGGTCTTTTGCCATGTTGACAGCATTTGAAGCCTTTTGTAAATACTTATAAGCCTTATCCTCTCCATCTATTATCATGGAGGCAAGAGAGATATTGCCAATGATGACAGTTAGAATATTATTAAAATCATGGGCAATCCCTGCAGTTAAGAGACTTAAGGAGTCTAATTTTGATATCCTTTGTCTCTCATATTCAAGCTGTTTCCTATCTGAAATATCCATTATAAAGCCTCTAAGTCCTGTAACCTTACCATCTTTAATAACAGCTGAACTTTCAATAATTACAGG
>DUZI01000057.1 GCA_013349595.1 Nitrospirota bacterium | reverse complement strand
AGTTTATGGATTATGGCAAGATGGCTGCTACATTTATAAATTTACAAACCAATAAAGCCTTCAGGATCATTGCCAAGGAAGAGGCAAGGGGATGGGCAAAAGAACGAATGAATCACATTAACGATAAATACAAGGCGCAGCTTGAGGCTTATAAGGTGATGGACGAAGAGGAATTATTTGACATACAACAAGTAGAGGTTAAGATTAGACAGGAGGACATGCCAGGAAGACCTCTACGAAGGGTTAGATGTCAGAGGTGTCATGAATATGTGCAAGATATGAGAGAGATAAATGAAGGGGAGCAAATACTCTGTTATCCTTGTTCAAAAGGTGGATATTATAAAAAATTACCTTTCCAGACTGTCAAAATATAAAATTAACTCATAAAGATTTTTAACATTATTTAAGAGGGGGAGAGAATATAATGGAAAATATTACTATTACTTGTATATCACATACACCTAAGACCGTCCCGATAGAAAAGTCCATAGGGATGGTTCTCCTTCACGATATTACAGAAATTAGAAAAGATGATTTTAAAGGTGTTGCCTTTAAGAAAGGTCATATAATAAAGGAGCAAGACCTTGACCACCTAAAAAGGATTGGCAAGGAAAATATTTTTGCCTTTAATATCGGTAAAGATGAACTTCATGAAGACGATGCAGCAATAAGAATTGCTAATTCCTTGATTGGTCAAGGGGTTAGGATTCAAGGCGAGCCAAAAGAAGGAAAAATCAATTTAGCAGCTCAATACCGAGGTTTATTGAAAATAGATAGTAAAAGGCTTTTAAGGCTCAATATGCTTGGAGAGATAATGTGTGCTACTTTACATAACAATACCTATGTCCATGAAAATCAGATTGTTGCAGGGACAAGGGCAATACCTTTAGTAATCAAAAAAAATATCGTTGTGAAGGCAGAAAGGCTTTTAAAGAGAGATAGTACAGCAGTTATTGAAGTACAGAGATTGAATAAACCTAAGGCTGGTATTGTCATTACGGGTAATGAAATTTATTACCGCAGGGTTAAAGATGCCTTTGCACCAATATTGACATCAAAGATAGAGGCACTTGATGGTGAGGTAATAGATATTTATTTTTCACCTGATAATGTAGAGGATATTGTAAAAGGCTTAAATGTATTAATCCAAAAGGATATAAACTTATTGATTACCACAGGCGGTATGTCTGTTGACCCTGATGATTTGACTCGTTTTGCCATTAGTAAAATTGGTGCAAGAGGTATTGTCTATGGTTCAAGTGTATTGCCTGGTGCCATGTTTATGGTATCCTATATTGATGTAAGAAAGGAAAATACTATTACTACCATACCCATACTTTCAATTCCTGCCTGTGGAATGTATTACAAGACAACTATATTTGATGTCCTTTTGCCTCGCATATTAGCAGGTGAAATGATTACTCGTAAGGAAATAGCAGAGTTAGGTCATGGGGGATTATGCCTTAATTGTAAGGTCTGTAATTTCCCAATCTGCCCCTTCTGTAAATAATGCCAAATATTGCCTACTTAGACTGCTTCTCTGGCATCAGTGGCGATATGTTTCTTGGTGCACTTGTAGATGTTGGTGTCCCTGTTGATTACCTTATTGATAAACTAAGGCTTATCAATATAAGTGATTATTCCATAGAAGCAAAAAAAGTCAACAGAAACGGCATCTCTGCCACAAAGGTTAATGTCCACTTACTACATCATCACAATCATCAGGCGGTTAGATGGAGAGATATTGAGACTATTATTTCATCATCAAGACTTGATAATGAAATCAAGTCAAAGGCTTTGGATGTCTTTAAGGTCATCTTTGAGGCAGAGGCAAAGGTTCATGGCCATAACCTTGATGAGGTTCACCTGCACGAATTAGGTGGGATTGACTGTATTGTCGATATAGTTGGCACAATCATTGGGCTTGACTATCTCAAAGTCAAAGAAGTAAATGCATCATCAATCAATCTTGGTAGTGGCACTGTAAAGACAAGTCATGGTGTTCTGCCCGTGCCAGCCCCAGCGACTGCTGAATTACTAAAAGGCTTTGATTGCTACAACTCAAAGATACCCTTTGAGCTTACAACACCTACTGGTGCAGTTTTAATTAAAACACTAACAAGTCAATCATTTTTTCAATTTAAAATAAAATCTATCGGTTATGGTGCAGGAGGTAAGGATTTACAGAATCAGCCCAATGTGTTAAGACTTATACTCGGTGAGACAACTAACAATAAGGCTGAAGAATTAGTTTATGTGATCGAGACAAACATTGATGACATGAATCCACAATATTATGAGCCCTTAATTGACAAGCTTTTTGAAAGTGGGGCAAAAGATGTCTTTATTGAACAAGTCATCATGAAAAAATCAAGACCTGCAGTCAAACTAACTGTCATTACTGCCCTTAATTCATTAGATGAAATCATTGAAAAGATTTTTACTAATACTACTACCATAGGGATAAGATTTTACAAAGCCTACAGAGATACCCTTGACAGAACTATCAAGTGTATTGATACCAAATTAGGTCAGTTTAGGATAAAAGTCTGCTCAAGGGATGGTAAAATAATGAATGAATCTATTGAATATGAGGATTTATTAAAGGCACACCTAAAACACAATCTACCAATCAAAGTTATTGAACGAACAGTATGGGACTCCTTAAAAGGCATGACCTAAACTAAAATGTAACGCACCTTTACTATCTCCCTTATCTTTATTGAGTTTGAACCCATAATCAACCCTTATTGGACCAACAGGTGTGTTATAACGAAGTCCCAAACCAGTAGTATATTTAAGACTTGATATTTGGTCAGACCTTTGCCATACATTTCCAAAATCAAGAAAACTAACAATCCCTATCCCCTTGCCAACATCTGCCCTCAATTCAATATTTCCCATAGCAAAGAGATTACCGCCTGTTGGATTACCATCACTACCTTTTGGTCCTAATCTGTCTTGTTCATAACCCCTCACAGTAGTCCTTCCCCCAAGGAAAAACCTCTCTACAAGTGGCAACTCCCTGGTATTTCTAAAACCCTTTGCAAGTCCACCTCTTAAAGAGGTAGCAAGGACTATACCCTTTAATAAACTATTATAGTTGTTCAAGTAAAAGGACATCTTTGCAAAATCAGTCTCTGAAAAGAGCAAAAAACTTGCAAACTTGGCAGTAATGCCTGCCAAAATTCCAGCGGTCGGGTCAAAGGGACTATCCCTTGTATCGTAAATAAGCCCAGGCCTTAAGGCACTTATTATCAATGTCCCAGTGTCTTCTTTGGATAATACTATATCAGGTTGAACATCATAAGTATTAACTACCGAGAAGTCATAGAAAAATTCAATGTTTAGGTTATCAGATGTCTTTTTCTCTACACCAAGGCTCGCTGTAGTCCTCTTTAGCCTATATCTTACATCTCTTGAACCAAGACTCCTCTCTTCCTTTTTTTCATGTAAAAGGAGCCCCTTTAAAGGCAAGCTTTCTCTAAAAAACCAAGGGTCATAATAAGTCAATATAATCCTCTGTTCTATAGAACTTACCTCTGTCCTAAAACTTCCTTGACGATTGAGTCCCCACAAGTTTTTATAACTTACCTCAACAAAACCCCTATATTGTTCATACTCTCCATAACCTACACCAAATTCTACTGCCCCTGCTGGCGCCTCCTTGACTGTAAAAATCACATCTCTATAAAAAAGACTATCTACACCTTCGTCAACCTTATAAGGTTCTGAAAAATCAACATGAATATCAGAAAAAAGTCCAGTGCGATAAAGTTGTTGCCTCTCCTTTAAGATTATTGACCTCTGAAAGATATCTCTTTCCTTGTGAAGTCTTTCACGATTAAAGACCCAATATTTTGTCTTAATCTGCCCCCTAAATAGTGTCTTGCCAAAAAGTATAGGATTTCCCTCATTTATTTCAAAGATTATTGTAGCCACATCTTGGATGTCCCTTTTGATTACAACCTGAACATTATCAAAGCCCATCTTCCTGTAAACCTCAAGGATTTTTCTCCGTGACTCGGCAAGGTCAATTTCATTTAAAGGACCTTCAATCTTAATAGGAATCTCTCCTTGGAGTCTCTCTGTAGTCACAAGATTGTTTCCAATAAATGAGATAGATTTGATAATCTTTACATCCTTTTCATGGATTTTAAATTTTATCAATATCCTGTCATCATTTATTGCCACCTCAGGTTGGTCAATAGAGACATTCAAATAGCCAAGGGATTGATAAAATTCCTTTAAGGTTTCTATATCTGTATTGATAAAATTTGGATTGTAAGGGTTGTCCTTGCGTAGGTTTAATAATTCTTTTAATCTTTTTTCAGATATGGAATTACCCTCAAATAAAATGTCCTCAACTGTATATCTCTCTCCCTCGTAGATAAAAAATTGAAGGTCAATAAAGTCTTCTCCACTGCTAATAGCTGGAATAATACTTATATTTGGATATCCTTTACTGTGGTAGAGATTTACAATCCTCTTTTTAAATTCTTCAACTACCTCATCAGTTATCTCTTTTAGTTCTATGGTAGGTATTTCCTTGATAATTACATCCCTTGATAACTTTTCATTACCAATGAGAGATATTGTCAACTGTTTTCCCCTATTGAAATCTATCACAAGCACACCTTCATCAAAACTATAACTAAATGTTGAAGATACAAAGAGGTTCTTTATTAGATATTCCCTTATCCTTTGCTCCATTTTTTGTATAGCAACTCTGTCATAGAGATCTCCCTCTGAAATGGTCAAAAAATTATCTATCAAACCACTACTGTCGTTTAGGATTATCTTTTTGATAATTATTGGTGTCCCTTCTTGTATATCAATGACTAATTCAACATTATGGATGTCTTTTTCAATGATTTTATAGGTGACAATAGGATTGGCAAAACCCTGTTGATTAATTGCCTTTTGGATGTTTTTTATTGAAAGTTCAATATTTCTATGATTTACCCTTTCACCAGTTTCAAATAATAATTGCTTTTTTATAAATGACTTGGTAATGAAATTGTTGTTTTCAATATTAATGGACTTGATAATCTTTTTCTCAATAATTTTAAACACAATGACGCAATTACTATCGCTTTTTTCTGAAATACTTACAATAATGTCATCATATATACCTTTTTGAAAAAGTCTCTTTACCGTCCTTGTTATGTCCTTTTTGCCAACAGATTGGCCTTCTTTTACATCAATTAGAGAATAAAACTCCTCTTTCGGTATGGAATAAAGCCCGTCAACCTTTAAATCAGTTACCTTGTCACATAACTTGTCTTCAGCATTTATAAATACAGGGTTGAGAACAATCAACAACAAGAAAAGGCTTAAAAAGTGATACCTATTTAAATTCAAAACGAAACTTGACATCGCCTCCCAAACCTCCCCTCTCATCTCTCAAACCAACAAGAGATATCTGCCTGTCAATCATATACTCAAGTTTCCAAACCTGTTCTTCCCCTGTGGTGATTGCGGCACTGTAAGTAACAAAGAGTTTATCCCCCATAAGTTTCTTTGATACGGTCAAACGAGGCGATACCGTAGAGGTAGTCTTTGAAATAGTTGGATCAATCTGTATTCTGTCAAAACCAGTAATCGTCTTTGCCCTTTCTTCCAGTACATCTTGTATCTTACCTGTTAGGAAAGAGGCAGCCTCACCTGCACCTATCCCAGCAATTGAACCCTTTATGTTTTTGCCTGTCTGACCTACCGTTAGAAGGGCAAAAATGTCAGTCTCTTCAAGATGTGGATCTGATGAGAGGGCAAGATTAAAATGGTCAGAAAATCCATCAAGGGTAAGCCTTATATTGTAGTTTTGCACCCTCGTATCGGCTACAATGTTGAAATAGGGCTTTGGCTTTTCCGTATCTGCAAAGTCAAGAGTTGCCTTGATAATCCTGAATTCATTATTTCTGAAGAAGACGAGCCCTTCTTTGCTTTCTACCTTGCCTATTGGTATTATGTTATTGAGAGTTCCCCTCAAGAGCAAGTCAATGTCTATATTAGTCCTTGATATATTATTGTCAATAGAGATATTCCCCCCTGTGAGCTTGACATTCAATGAGACCTTGTCAAGTTTCCCTGTTTCAACCTTCTTCTTTTCTATCTTTGATGCACTAATCAACCAGGTCTTCCAATCAATCCTCTCTTTGTAATTACCACTATTTACCCTTACATCACCTATTACTTGTTGATTTGTATTATCTCCTCGTATATATACATCACCATCAACATTTAGCCAAAATTCGCTTGATGGCGAGATTGTGGCATTTTTCAGGGTCATCTCAATAAGAAATTTACTCACATTAAACTTGTTTAAATAAACACTCCCCTTCAGGCTTGCAAACCCACCTGCTATCTTACCATTTGCCCTTGAGAGAACAACCTTGTTTTCATCAAAGTAGGCATAGGCGGAAAGCGATGTAAGGGTGTAATATAAATTTTTAATACCAAGTGTGCCATTACTTACTTCAATACCACCATTTATCTTTGGCTCATTCCAATCACCACTAATAGATAAAACAAAGAACGAATCTCCCTTTAGTGAATCAATATTTGCAGATATTGCCTTAAATGGTGCAAGAGATGAATGCCCCTCAAAGAGCAAATCATATTTTTTGCCCAATACCAAGGCACCAGTTGCCTTAAACTCTGCATTGTCATTTTGCAGGGTTATATTTTTTAAACTAATCTTGTTTTTATTGATGTCAATAAGCATATCTCCTTTATTTGAAAAGCCATATCCGTAAACATTCAGATAGGTTCTATCAAACTTAATATTTCCATTTATATTCTCCTTGTCTCCCCAGAGAGAGAGTTGACCATTGAGATTTAACACAAAGTCGTCAGGTATATCCTTCATTAGACTAGCAATAAAAAAATCATATCTTGCAGTCTTAAAATCAGCCTTTACAGACCAAGGCATCTCCCCTTTAGTTGACCCTGTAAAATCTATGTTAATCCTATTGTCAAAGAGACTTGATGAGATATTAAACCTATCCCCTTGTAATAAACCTTTGATATCACCCTTTACAGTGTAACCCTTTTTTTGACTCCTGAAATTAAGATTTGCCTTTGCAGTAATTTTGGGATTATCAAAAGAACCTTTGCCTTCTATATCTAAATTCTTCAAAGAAAAATCCCTTATCAACTTAAACCTATCTGAGATAGGGATTAGTGAAAAGCTATCAGTCTTTAGGGAAAAGTCAAAAATTTTATCTAAGGATATACTGCCATCACCTTTTATCTCATTATGAGAGCCCTTAAGAAGGGTGTTTTTAAAGGAAAAGACCTTTTTATCGTAAGAAACCTGAGATGTTAGGACACTATTTGTCTTGTAGTTATAGATTTCATAATTAGATGCCCTTATATTGCCCTTGCTTTTTAAATCACTTGGGATGCCTGTGAGTGAAAAAATACCATCTAAAAGACCCTGCATAGGTGGTGCACCCACGAAAAGACTACTAATGTTATCAAGCATTCCATTATTGATTTGAAAGCTCAGATTATGAATTGGAGAGACAAGTTCAAAAAGCCTTTTTGCCTTTGGAAATTGAATTGAGCCCTTAATGTTGAAGTTACCATAATCAGTGTCAATACTAACAGAATGGACAGATAACAAATCCTTTCTATATGAAAGAGTACCTTTTGATGAGATGATTTTTATATTTTTGTCATTAAGAACCTCTTTATAACCTAAAAGCGTTGTATCAAAAATACCTTTATCAGAATCAAACTCTAAATCAATCACAGGACTATCAATTTGACCTTTTACTGCAAAGTCAAATCCTACAACACCTGATAATGCCATAAAGTATGGCCTTGTCAGTTCTCTAATCTCTTCAGTCTTACCAATGCCATTTATGTTAAGACTATTTTTCCTTAAATCAACAACACCACTACCTTGAATTGATGAATTTTCTGAACTGACAGTAATGTCTGTCAGTGTTACTACTTCGTCATTTATGGAATAATTCAAATCAATATCCCTGATGTTAGCCAAAATATCTGTACCAGATTTATTGTTGTGATAGTGCAAATGACCTTTTGGATTAAAAACCCTACCCTTTGACACCAACGAACCCCTTATAGTGCCTTCTGTAATGCCTGGATCCCATTTTATAAGATGAAAAAGCCCTTTACTTGACAAGTCCTTTGCCTTTACATCAAGTTCATAATAATTTACAACAGGCAATGCAATCATAACATTTACATCTGCCCTACCCTTATACAAATTCGCCTCTCCCTTTGTAAACCTCATTGCACCATCTTTGTAATAAATATCACAAGTAAGTCTATCGACTGCCACATCAAAGAGATTTGCCCTGCGTAAATCTCCCTTGCCTTTACCTTCTAGGTCTTTTAAGTGTCCTTTTACAGAACCATTTAAAGTCATATAACCCTTGATTGGTTCAGTAACCTTTAATAGTTCCATAAGGGTTTCTAAAAAAAACTCACCTTTGATTGCTAAATCAAGATTTAATGCCTCAAGAAACTCCTTTTTCCCATCAACATGGACAATACCTTTTGTCTCTATAAAACCATTACCATCACCCTTTAATCCAAAAACCCTCTTTAAGCTATCCCATAAGAGTATGGCATCAATGTGAAGTGGACCTTTAAACTTTTCTTTGTTTAGTGTAGAAGAACCCTTGACCTCTGAATTGTGAAAACTTACAGAAAGATTTTCTATCTTTATATCTTCGCCCAATGTGCTTATATTGACACGGATATTTGCCTTCATATCCTTAAAGGTCTCTGTGGCAATTTCCAAGTCTTTTAGTAAGACCCTTGCCCTTAAGTCCTTATCAGGCTGGATAAATAGATTTATTGAATCAATGGAAAACCTGTCCTTACCTTCTGTAATTGAGACAGAGCCGCTTTCTACATCAATTGATTTGACCTTAACTTTGATTTTTTCCTCAGTATCTTTTTCTAAATAAGACTTTACTGTATTTGAGATAGGCTCTAATTCCTTTCTATCACCCTCCATATTAAAATCCCTGATTACAAGCCTGTTGAGACTTATCTCTCGTTGAAATATCCCTTGCAAACCTACATATGCCTTGACCTT
>DUZI01000056.1 GCA_013349595.1 Nitrospirota bacterium | reverse complement strand
TGATTGAAAAGTTCGGAAGTCAAAATCCATCAATAGTAGAGATGAAAAGGGGAATACTTTCTTACAATAATGAAAAGCTGCCCCATAAGGTATTGTGTGAATAATTATTAATAAAATGAACTCCAAATGGTTTATTGAAAAGACAACTGAATACGAGGGATCCTTTTATTCATTCTCAGAAATTCTCTTCACAGGAAGGTCAGAATTTCAGAAAATAGAGATTATCGTTAGTGACAGTTACGGCAAGATGCTAATCTTGGATGATAAGATTCAATCTACCGAAGGGGATGAATTTATTTACCATGAAACCCTTGTACACCCCGCTATGGTCTTGTTGCAAAGACCTCAAAAGATATTTATTGCAGGAGGTGGTGAGGGCGCCACAGCAAGGGAAATACTTAAATATGATTCTGTAGAAAAAATAGTTATGGTTGATTTAGATAAAATTGTTGTAGATGTGTCTAAACGATACCTTAATCAATGGCATCAGGGTGCATTTGATAACCCAAAGGTAAATATCCACTATAAAAACGCAAGGGAATATCTTGAAAACAATTCAGAAAAATTTGATGCAATTATTGCTGACTTACCAGAGCCATTTGAAGATGGTCCTACAATTTTGCTATACACAAAAGAATTTTATGAGTGTGTTTTCAAAAACCTCAAACAAGATGGTGTATTTATTACGCAGGCAACATCTGTAAGCGTGAGTAATTTAAAGGTCTTTGCCGCAATAATTTCTACCTTAAAGACTATCTTCCCAATAGTGAGACCTTATATCACACATATTCCTTCATTTTATCTGACTTGGGGTTTTGTAATTGCTTCAAAAAGGATAGATCCCTGTAGTATTGAATCAAAAAATATAGATGAGAAGATAAAAGGCTTTGCAGATAAACTTATCTTTTACGATAGTAAAATACATAAATCACTCTTTACTCTTCCAAAATATATTACTGAATACATAAATGATAAAAAAATCATAATTACTGATACATCTCCCCTATCCTTTTATTAGATGACTATTTATTCAAAAATTAGTTCCGCCTTTATTTATCCTTTTGCATTTCTATTAGTTTTAGGTATTTATAGCATGTATAAACTGCATGTGAATAAGATATTATAAAACCTTCATAGCCATCTAAAAAGCCTCTTTTTAAAAAATAAAGTTTTATAAAAGCAGACAAAGTCTTTAGAAAAACAGTAATAAGCGAAACATTCTTGCCTCTTTTGTAAAGCTCCTTTGCACCTAAAGAAGAATATGTATTTACCTTCTGTAAAATATGCTCAATATTTCTTATTGAATGGTGTATTATTGGGGTGTTTATTTCAACTATTCTGCCTTGTGTTGTAATTGCTTCATGAACTAATAAATCTTTGATAGCTCCTTTATTTTTGTTGAATAATCTTACCACTCTATCGGGCCACCAACCACAATGTCTTATCCACTTATTACGAAAATAGTTCTTTCTTGGAAAACTATAGGCATCTGCTTGAGGATTGTTAAGTATTTCTAAGATTTTCTGAACAGTTTCTTCAGGGATACGCTCATCTGCATCAAGCACCAGAACCCATTGATATTGACATTTAGAAATTGCCTTGTTTTTATGAGAACCGAAGCCTTCCCATTTTTCTTCATAAATTCGACAACCATATTTTTTGGCAATCTCAACAGTCTTATCAGTGCTTTCAGAATCGACTACTATAATTTCATCGGCAAAGCTTAATGTCTTTAAACACTCTTCAATCCTGTCTTCTTCATTTTTTGTAATTATTGCAATAGAGATTTTTTCTCTGTTCACTCCCTTATTTCCTGTTTTTGTCTGTATATAAAGAGATTAAAAACATAATTCATGCTATCATGTCTTAGAGAGACATAAGGACTTAATGTAGTTACTGCAAATTTGAACAATTCTTCAGGATACAAATAATTTAATTCATACTCTTTTTGGGGATTGTGTGCAGAAAGGGCATTAAACGCTAAGGAGTTTTTGCAAATTGCAAAAAGTTTTGTAAGAATCTCTTTGACAGTATTCTCTATATCTTGAAACTTAAGATTAAATACCCCACAAATAATGATATGATCGAAGAGTTCATCCAGTTTATCCTGTAAAATATCAAGACACAAAAATCTTGCCTCAGGATGATTTGTAGTGGCAAGGTTTATCAAGCTTTCGTTTATATCAATACCTGTGTATTTTACATCGATACCCCTTTCTTTAATGTAACCGTATAAATCACCCTTACCGCAACCAAAATCAAGAATACTTGAACCTCTGATAAACTTATCAACCTCAAGAATGTTCCTGTAGTGTTCCTGTTGCCCCTTATGGGTCCATCTAAGTGCTTCAGGTCTATTACCAAAAATATCAAGGTGTCTATTAAAAAAAGATATGACATACTGTTTTGACAAGTTATCCATAATAATTCTATACCAGAAAAACTAAATAAGGAGGGATGGTATTACGCCAATGACAATGACCATTACAGTGGATATAAATATTGCAACAGCAAGTGGGGCAGAATTATTTAAGAATACAATTGAATCAGAGATGTTGTCTTTCATATACATATTCATGACTATTCTTAGATAGTAAAAGGCTGAAATGGTGCTAAATATCACAGCAATAATTACAAGCCATAAATAACCTCCGTTTATTGCAGACATAAAAAGATTGAATTTAGCAATAAAACCTGCAGTAGGTGGTATCCCTACAAGAGAGAACATAAAAACAAGCATAAGTGCTGACACTAAAGGATACCTCTTGGCAAGGCCGTTGTAATTTTTAATCTGCTCTCCCCCCTCAATTAATATGATTATTGAAAAGGCACCCATATTCATAAAGGCATATATTAGGAGATAATGCAAAACCGCATTAATACTATCTCCTGTAGCAGTGATTATACCTATGAGCATATAACCAGCATGAGCAATCGATGAATAGGCAAGCATCCTTTTTATATTTGTTTGACTCAATGCAATTATATTGCCTACAGCCATAGTAATTATTGAAATAACAATTAATGCAGTTGCCCACTCTGTATAAATACTATCAAAGGCAACATAAAAGACCCGCCCAAACACCGCAAAACCTGCAGCTTTTGGCCCAATAGACATAAAGGCAGTGACAGAGGTAGGAGCACCTTCATAAACATCTGGTGCCCACATATGAAAAGGTGCCGCAGCAATCTTGAATGAGAAGGCAACTACTATCATTATCATGCTTAATACAAGAGCCATTGAGGGTTCAATAGTCTTTATCTTTTCAGATATTTGATATATATCCGTTGAACCTGTCAAACCATAAAGAATCGCAAGTCCATACAAAAAGAATGCAGAAGAAAAGGCTCCAAGCATGAAATACTTAATTGCGGCCTCATTTGACTTAATATTTAGTGTTTTAATACCTGCAAGAATGTATGTGCTTAATGCCATTAGTTCCAATCCTAAAAATAGGACAACAAGGTCTTTTGCTGAAGCCATAATCATCATTCCTGAAGTAGCGAAGAGCAACAGACTGTAATATTCCATCCTGTCAGGTTTTTCTCTATCAATATAATTTATTGAGATCAAAACAGTCATTACGAGGTTAATTATGAAGATTATCTTAAAATACATACTGTATAGGTCGTTTACAAACATTCCATTAAAGGTTATCCCTTGTGTATCAGATAACACAAAGAGGACACATATTGATGCAAAAATGCAAACAGCAGAAAGGACTGTTTTGTTTTTGACAAACAATTCAAGTATTAATAAAAACAAACCTGCTGACAGTATAATAAGTTCTGATGTGAAAGGTTTTAGATCTGGAAAGGGTATTGGCGTCATTTTTTACCTTCAAGTATGTTGCTAATATCTAAATTAGTCATCTGACTATTATAAATCCTCTCAAGGAGAGCCTTTACTGATTCGTCCATAAAAGAGATAAAGGTATTTGGATATATACCAATCCAAAAAACAAGTATTAATAATGGTAAAAGTGTCAATAGTTCTCTTCTATCCATATCAGGGATTTTCATGATTTTTGAAGATTTTTCTAAAAAGAAGACCTTTTGGTAAAGCATGAGCATGTATGCTGCGCCTATTATAATACCTGTTGCTGAAAAGACTGCAATTGGTTTTGATGCAGTAAAGGCACCAACAAGTATAAGAAATTCACCTACAAAACCATTTGTTCCAGGCAAACCTACTGAGGCAAGTGTAAAGACCATAAAAAAAGCAGAAAACACGGGCATAACTGTTGCGAGGCCACCATAATCTGCTATTTGTCTTGAGTGTGTCCTATCATATACAACTCCTACGCTCAAAAATAGTGCTCCTGTTACTATGCCATGATTTATCATTTGTAAAATCCCGCCCTCTATGCCTTGCATATTTAGTGCAAAAATACCAAGTGTTACAAAGCCCATATGGCTTACTGAACTATATGCAATCAATCTTTTTAAATCAGTCTGTCCCAGACAAATGATACCGCCGTAGATTATCGCAATCACCGATAAAATCATCATGGCAGGAGAAAGTGCTAATGATGCCTCAGGGAAAAGTGGTAAGCTAAACCGCAAAAAACCATAAGCCCCCATCTTTATCAATATACCTGCAAGTATTACACTACCAGCAGTCGGTGCCTCTGTGTGCGCATCAGGGAGCCATGTATGAACAGGAAACATAGGAACTTTCACTGCAAAGGCAGCAAAAAAAGCCCAAAATAGTAGCATTTGAAGCCCAAAGGGATAATTTACCTTCATAATCTCAAGCACATCAAAGGTCCTTCCACCAAATATATATAGCAAAATGATACCAAGTAGCATTAACAAACTTCCTATGAGTGTATAGAGGAAAAACTTTATCGCAGCATATATCCTATTTGGCCCTCCCCATACTCCAATCAATAGATACATTGGGATAAGCATAGCCTCCCAAAATATATAAAATAAAAAGAGGTCAAGGCTACAAAATACACCAATCATGGAGCCTTCTATCAGTAAAATGGCTGAATAAAATTCCTTTACTTTCTTCTCTACACTATGCCATGAGATAGTTACACACAGGATTGATAACAATGTAGATAGCAGTATGAAAAGAACACTAATACCATCAATACCAAGAAAATACTTAACCCCCCAGCTCGGTATCCAATAGGCTATCTCTACAAACTGCATCATCGCAGTGGTCTTGTCAAAACTGGTAAAAAGAGGTATGCTAATGAAAAAATTAGCTATGGTTACTGTCAAGGTAATACCCTTAATAAGACCTTCTTTTTCTCTATTTAAAAGAGCAACAACAAATGCACCAGCAATTGGCAGGAATATCAAGATACTTAAAATGGGAATTCCAAGTTGATTATTCATTTACCTTGATAAAATCAACACTAAGGTAAAAACAGTGAATAAGCCCAAAGCCATTCCTATACCATAGTGTTGTAAGTGTCCTGTTTGCAGTTTTCTCAAAAAGTCTCCCAAATCAGCAATTTTTTGTGGGACTCCATTGACAACCCCTTCAATTATTTTAGAATCAGTTACAGCAATTAACACAGACCTGCTCATCCAGAAGGTCGATTTAACAAATAAATACTCATATATTTCATCAATATAGTATTTATTCCAAAGTATCTTGTAAATATTCTTAAACCAATGGGCAAGAAGTTTTGGTATGATAGGTTTGAACATATATAGAAACCACGCCAAAGATATACCAAATACGGCAATTATTACTGACATTGCCATGACTTGTATCTCCTCACTATGAGTTGCAGTAACCTTTGGATGTCCTAAAAGTGGTTCAAAGAAATGACCAATAGCATTGTTACCTCCAAGTATTTCAGGGACTCCAAGCCAACCTGCAGACACTGCCCCAATGGCAAGTATTATTAGAGGAATTGTCATTGATTTAGGAGATTCATGTAAGTGATGCTCCTGTTCGTGAGTGCCTCTAAATTTGCCATGAAAGGCAAGAAATATTATCCTGAAACTATAAAAAGCAGTTAATCCAGCAACAATTGAGCCTATCATCCAGACTATTTTCCCAATAGCTCCAGAGTTGTAAGCGAGCCATAGGATTTCGTCCTTTGAGAAGAATCCCGCAAGCCCTGGTATCCCAGCAATGCTTAATGAGGCAATCAAGAAAGTCCAATAAGTGACAGGCATATATTTCTTAAGACCACCCATTTTTTGAATATCAAGTTCACCAGCCATGGCATGCATGACACTGCCTGCACCGAGAAATAGTAAGGCTTTGAAATAAGCATGTGTAAATAAATGAAAAATCCCTGCACCATAAGCTCCTACACCACAGGCAAGAAACATATATCCAAGCTGACTCACTGTAGAATAAGCTATAATCCTCTTTATGTCGTTTTGGACTAAGGCAATAGTTGCTGCAAAGAGGCTTGTGCAAGCACCTGTGAGTGCAACAACCATCATTGCAGTTTCTGAAAGGCTAAAAAGTGGGTTAAATCTTGCAACCATAAACACACCTGCAGTAACCATTGTTGCGGCATGGATTAAGGCACTCACTGGCGTAGGACCTTCCATTGCATCAGGGAGCCACATATGAAGTGGTATTTGAGCTGATTTTCCAACTGCCCCACAGAAAAGTAGTAGTGCAATTAATGTAATTAAATCTACATCATATCCAAAAAGTGAGATTACTTGTCCTTGCAAACCTCCAACTTTATTAAATATATCAGAATAATGAATACTACCAATAACAAGAAAAATAAGGATAACACCAAGCCCAAAACCAAAGTCTCCAAATCTATTTACTATAAATGCCTTTTTACCTGCATCGGCGGCACTTTTCTTCTCATACCAAAAGCCTATCAAAAAGTAAGAACAAAGTCCAACAGCTTCCCAGCCAAAATAAAGTTGAAGGAGATTATTTGAAAGCACAAGCATCAACATTGAAAAAGTAAAAAGACTTAAATATGAGAAAAACCTGTAATATCCCTTATCACCATGCATATAACCTACCGAATAGATATGGACAAGGAGACTTATGCTCGTTACAACAATAAGCATTATAGCAGTTAATTGATCAATCAAAAAGCCCACAGATACCTTGAAATCACCTGAACTAATCCAGCTATAAACATCAAAGTTATAAATATTGCCATTTATAACATCAATTAATGCAAAGACTGAAAGGACAAAAGCCCCCCCCACAGCAGGAATTGCAACAAGGTGTGCCCTGTCTTGAATAATATTTCTGCCTAATATTATGTTTATAGCAAAGGCTATTAACGGTAATACAGGAATAAGCACATAGGTGTAATTCATTTTTAGCCCTTCATAACCGATATGTCATCGGTATGGATTGAATTTTTGTTTCTAAAAAGGGCAACTAAAATGGCTAATCCAATTGCCGCCTCTGCAGCAGCAACAGTAATGATAAAAAAGACTATAACCTGCCCTTTTAAATCATTTAAATAATGACTGAATGCAATAAGACTTATATTGACTGAATTCAACATTAATTCTATTGACATAAACATAATGATTAGATTTCTTCTGATTAAAAAACCTATAAGACCTATAACAAATATTACAGCACTTAGCCCTAAATACCAACTTAAAGGAACCATAATTATTTTGCCTTCTTTGCCAAAACTAACGCCCCAACAATGGCAATTAAAAGTATAATAGATGCAATTTCAAAGGGTAGCAAGTATTCAGTATAAAGTACCTTTCCAATTGCCTTTGTGTTAGTCTCAGCTTTTATAAAATCAATAGTATGTGTTCCTTTAAAATTAGTTGTAATAGTACTTATGGCAAAAAATAAAAAGACAATTATTGATACTCCAATTGCAATGCCGATAGGCCATTCATTGATAAAACGATGAGAAATAAGCTCTTCTTTGAGGTTAAGCATCATAATGACAAATAGAAATAACACAAGAATTGCACCTGCATAAAGAATAACTTGCACTGCAGCCAGAAATTCGGCATTAAGAAATAAATATAGTGCTGCAATATGAAAAAACAAAACGAGCATTAATAAGATACTATGAACAGGATTTTTTACTGAAATAACCATAATAGAAAGAAAGGTCATTGATAGTGCAAAATAGGCAAAAAATAATTCAACTGTAGTCATCCCTCAGTCATCTCCTTTCATAACCTCTGAATACAGCCTGTCCTTCTGTCTCCTTGAAATCATTAGAAAGGGGTTTCCAGAATCTTTTAAAATATTCTTCGCCCTTTTCCCCTGCCATATACTTATCCCAGTTTTGTAAGAGTTTTTCTTTATCCATATATAAATTTTCTTTTACATAGTCTGAGTATTCATAATGTTCAGTTAATACTATTGCACCATAAGGACATGCTTCTACACAAAAGGCACAAAAAAGGCATTTTAATGTATCTATTTCATAACGCTCTACCACTTTTTCATGGGTAGGACCTTCAGTAGTAAATACCTTAATACATTGAGAAGGACAAATAGCAACACACAAACCACAACCAATACATTTCATATTACCTTCTTTATCCTTGGCAAGGGCATGAAGTCCTCTGAAACCAGGCATTGCTTCTAGTGGTTCAAGGGGATACTGCCTTGTAACAGCTTTACTAAACATGGTCTTGAATGTAAGAGCCATGCCCTTTAAAATCTCAAGAAGGAATATTCTTTTTAAAAAATCTTTAGCTGTCATATTAATAGAAAAATTTCACCAAGGAAGTAATAACTATATTTACTAAAGACAAAGGTATTAACACCTTCCATCCAAGAGACATAAGTTGATCATATCTATATCTTGGCAATGTAGCCCTTACCCAATAAAATAAAAATAAACAACAATAAAGCTTAAGTAAAAATATTATAAGACCAGGTATTTCATTTAAAAAGGGGAAGACATTCACAACAAAAGGTGGCAAATACCATCCACCAAGAAAACATGTTACAGAAATACTTGACATGACTATCATCCCAACATATTCTGCAAGATAGAAAAAGGCAAAACGCATCCCACTGTATTCAACAAAATAACCTGCCACTAATTCACTCTCAGCCTCTGGAAGGTCAAAAGGTGTTCTATTAGTCTCTGCAAAGGCTCCAACGGTAAAGATAAAAAAAGAAATAAATTGTGGGATCAAAAACATACCAT
>DUZI01000055.1 GCA_013349595.1 Nitrospirota bacterium | reverse complement strand
TAAACCTAAAAGAAGGACTCGTAAAGGCAAAAGGTAAAGGTATGAAAGAAAGGATAGTTCCAATTGGGGAAAAGGCGATCGATGCCTTAAAGTCATACATTGTAGAGAGAGCCTTGATGCGAAGAAAAAAAACAATAACAAACCCAACAGATACACTCTTTTTAAATAGAAATGGAGAGAGATTGTCAGAGAGACAAATTAGACGAATAGTTGTAAAATATGCAAGGCAATTAGGCATAGATGGCAGTATTGGACCCCATACCCTAAGGCATACATTTGCCACACATCTTTTATCCGCTGGAGCAGATTTGAGGGTCATACAAGAAATGCTGGGACATTCATCATTGTCAACAACTCAACGATATACCCATCTTGATATTGCCCATTTAATTGAAGTTTATGATAAGGCTCATCCATTGTCAGAGTAAAGGAAGTGAAGAGGAGTTGTTTAGAAAGAACTAACCACAGATAAGTTGGGAGAATCAAGATTTATAAGGTTCATATTTTAAAAGATGTTACAGTAAAGAAAGGTCTTAGACATGTCTCTACCATAGGAGATTGATGTTTTAAATAACAATTCATCCAAAACAGCGATAGAACTGAGAACTTAACAAAATCAAGCAGGAAGGGTTGGTGAAAAATTTTATACGACACCTTATAAAAGAGATCTTGAGAAACCTTAGCAAAAGGCATTGCATTATAAAGAATAAAGCAAGATTAAAATGAAATCGTCGATTATAAAAACAGCCCTTCTTATCGCTATTTTTGGGAATCCATTCATTTAAGGGAATTGTATAGTCATTTAATCATTAAAACTCTATGGAGGTAATCAAAACTCAAAAATTAAATAAATCCAGGAGGTAATATGTTTCATGGAACGACTATTTTATGTGTAAAGAGATATAACAAGCTTGCAATGGGTGGTGATGGACAGGTTACACTGGGAAACACTATTATCAAGCAAAATGCTAAAAAAACTCGTAAGATGTATAATAACAAGGTTCTTGCAGGGTTTGCAGGTGCTACAGCAGATGCCTTTACTCTATTTGAAAAGTTTGAGTCAAAACTTGAAACCTATAGAGGCAACATAAAACGTTCTGCAGTAGAACTTGCTAAGGACTGGAGGACAGATAAGATACTCAGGAGACTTGAGGCACTTCTTATTGTGGCTGATATTAACCACACCTTTTTGATTTCAGGTAACGGAGATGTCCTCGAACCTGAAGGTGGTATTGCATCAATTGGTTCAGGTGGTGCCTATGCACATTCAGCAGCAAAGGCTCTTTACGATAATACAGAATTACCTGCAGAAGAGATTGTCAGAAAGGCAATGGAGATTGCAGCAGAAACATGCATATATACGAATAAAAATATTGTAATTGAAACCCTTGAAGGTGAATAAATAAAGGAGGCATATGGATAATCTAACACCCAAGACAATTGTAAACGAACTTAATAAATACATCATAGGACAGGATAATGCAAAGAAAGCCGTTGCCATTGCGTTAAGAAACAGATGGCGTAGAAGGAGATTGCCTGAGGAATTGCGTGATGAGGTCCTGCCAAAAAATATATTGATGATTGGTCCCACAGGTGTGGGAAAAACAGAGATTGCAAGGAGGTTGGCTAAACTTGCAAGTGCGCCCTTTATAAAGGTTGAGGCTTCTAAATTCACAGAGGTTGGCTATGTTGGAAGAGATGTAGAATCTATGATAAGAGATATTACAGAGATTGCAGTAAACATGGTCAAGGCTGAACACATGGAAAGGGTGCAAGAGAAAGCCAATTCCATAGCTGAGGAAAGGATACTTGATTTGTTATTGCCCCCTACCTTTTCAAAAAAGACCGAAAACATGGAAGAGGAAAAGGCAAAATATAACGAAACAAGGGAAAAGTTAAGAGTTCAACTCAAAAAGGGCAAACTTGATTCAAGGTATGTAGAGATAGAAGTCAAAGAAAAGATGATGCCCTTTGGTGTTATATCAAATGTTGCCCTTGAGGAGATAGAGTTTAATTTAAAAGAGATGCTGGGCAGCATGTTACCAGAAAAGACAAAGAGAAAAAAGATGAAAATCTCAGAGGCACTCATTTTCCTTAGTAATGAAGAGGCAAGTAAGTTAATAGACATGGATAAGATTACCAAAGAAGCCATTGATAGGGTTCAACAATCAGGTATAGTCTTTATTGATGAGATAGACAAGGTTGCAAGTAGAGGACAAAGCCATGGTCCTGATGTATCAAGAGAAGGTGTTCAAAGGGATTTATTGCCTATTGTAGAAGGCTCTACTGTAAATACAAAACATGGTCCAGTAAAGACAGACCATATCCTTTTTATTGCCGCAGGTGCCTTTCATATCTCAAAACCTTCTGATTTAATCCCTGAACTTCAAGGCAGATTTCCCATAAGGGTAGAGCTTGATTCACTTGGCAAGGATGAATTCATCAGGATACTCAAAGAGCCTGATAATGCACTAATCAAGCAATATATTGCCCTTCTCTTTACAGAAGAAGTCTCACTTGTCTTTGAAGACGAAGCCATTGAGGAGATCGCAGCCATCGCAGCCACGGTAAATGAAAAGACCGAAAATATAGGGGCAAGAAGACTACATACAGTTCTTGAGCGTCTCCTTGAGGATGTTTCCTTTAATGCCTGTGAAATGAAAGGTGTTACCGTAAATATTAACAAGGCTTATGTCCATGAAAGGCTCAGGGACATAGTCAAGGATGAAGATTTAAGCAGATATATACTTTAGCGATTATTATTAACCCAAATACAGCGATAAGGATGGGGCTCTGAAGTGAATAGCGGTGTTTTGGCAACAGTTCTTTGCGACGGGAGCGTTAAACAGCCGCAAGTGTTTGAACCCGAAGAAACGGGGTCCCCAAAAAGCTGCAAGACTTTTTGGGGTGGTAGTTGAGTTTTGCGGCCGTAGCGAAAGGAGCAATAGAACTGTCAAAACGAACGAAAGAGACTTATCCTTATCGCTGGATCTCGGATTAAATCTAATTCAAAAGGGATTGTAAGTAGATTGTTAATTTTAAAATACCTATGGGGTGTTTTGGTATGAAAAGAATTATGATTGTTGAAGATGAGGCATTAACCGCACTAAATCTTAAGGCAAATTTACAATTAATCGGTTATGACATAGCAGCCATTGAGAGCACAGGTTACGGAGCAATACAAAAGGCAAGGCAATTAATGCCTGATTTAATATTGATGGATATTAGACTTGCCGATGATATTAATGGTATAGATGCGATGAAAGAAATTATTAAATTTCATCATATTCCTGTTATATTTCTTACGGCTCATAGCGATGAAGAAACCCTTAAGGATGCAAAGGTTATTGAACCTTATGGTTATCTCGTCAAGCCCATTGACATTCGAACTCTTAAGGCGACCATTGATATTGCCTTTTATAAACATGAAATGGATAAAAAACTCAGGGCAGCACAAGAGGAACTTAAAGCAAAAAATGATCTTCTTGAAAATATCAACAAAGATTTATATGATATTGCTATACAACTACACAAGGTAAACTTTGAAAAAGAAAAGATGTTAATACAACAGTCAAAATTAGCCTCTTTAGGAGAGGTGCTTTCAGCAATAACACATCAATGGCGTCAACCTTTAAATGCCATTGCCTTATTGGTGCAAAACCTTGATGAGATTAAACTTGAGAATGAGGAGGATAATTTAAAGATACAAAATACAATCAATGAGACCATGCAACAGGTCAACTTTATGTCATTAACTATTGAAGACTTTAAATTTTTTATAAAACCCTCTGAAGCAATCGTCACTTTCTCAATTAAAAAGGCAATTTCTCACATTATAAACCTCCTGCAGTCAGTATATTTAAACTCTAATATAATAATTAATTTTACCTGCCCTGAAGAATTGACAGCACGAGGGGTGTTAAATGAATTCAAACACGCTATCTTAAACATAGTAAATAATTCAAAAGATGCCATAATCTCTGCCAGTCAAAGGGGTCTTTTAGATAAAATGTCGATGGGTGTTATAGACATCAATGTAACCATAGACGAAAAGTCTAATAAAATCATCTCCATCAGGGATAATGGTGGAGGGATACAAGAAGATATACTACCTAATATATTTGATTGTTATTTCTCTACAAAGGGAGAAGAGAAAGGCACAGGGCTTGGGCTATTCATAGTTAAAAAGATTATAGAAGAGCACATGAATGGTGTTATCTATGCAAGAAACTGGGAAAAGGGGGCAGAGTTTATCATTAAACTCTGATTGCACAATTAACCTCAAAATTCTTTCTGACATTTTATAAGGACTAAACGCTTTAGTGCATGAATAAAGGTCTTTCTCGTATTAAGTGATTCAGTTCTAGTTAGATTAATCCCCATTGAATTAGCCATTTCCTTATAAAGCATATCTATCTCATAAAGCGTCTCAATATGGTCAGAGACAAAACTGATAGGCACCAAAAGTATGTCTTTAATATCTTGTTTTGCTAATTGCTTTATCTTATCATCAGTGGTAGGTTCTAACCACTTTACAGGACCAGTCTTACTTTGGTAGGCAAGTGACCAATTTTGTATTTTAAGCTTATCAACTACCATTTTCACTGTAACCTCTGTATGTTTCACATAGGGGTCTCCTGCATCAATAAATTTTTTGGGAAGATTATGGGCACTAAAAAGGACATAAGGCGTGTGGTTAAATTTTTTAAACCCTTCATTAATAATCTCCACAAGTGAGTCAATATACAAGGGATTATCAAACCATGAAGTTATACTTTTATAGGAGAGGCTTAATTTCTTACATGCCTTTTCAAAGACCTTAATGGTTGAGCCAGTAGTTGCCTTACTATATTGGGGATAAAGACTAAGACCTATAACCTCATCAATAGCTTTATTTTTAAATTCCGTTAAGGCATCTTCAATAAAGGGATGCCAATATCTCATACCAACAGAAACTATAAATTTCCCCCTGTATTGTTCGTCTAACAATCTTTGAAGTTCTTTAGCCTGTTGAGAGGTTATCTCTGGTAAAGGTGATTTGCCGCCAATGAGATTATAAGCATGGATGGTTTTTTTGAGTCGTCTATTTATGATTATTGTTGCTATGGGTCTTTGTAAAAAGGCAGGACCTAACCTGATTATGTCTCTGTCTTTAAAGAGATTTTGTAAAAAAGGTTTGACTGAATCAATACAATCAGGTCCACCCATGTTTAAGAGCAAAAGACCAATCTGTTTTTCCTTATCCACTCTCTCTCCTTTTCCCCTAACTAAGGAATTCTAAATCTTTCAAAGACTACTTGCCGTAATCAAATCAATCCCCTTAGGAACTAAATGGCAGTCAGTCTTTAATCCGTAGGTGGAAAATTTAGCCTCAACTGTTTTCTTTACTTTTGAACATAGCCTTCTTAATACCTCAAGTCTCTTGCTGTAATAGATAGATGGAAATAAGTCCATAAGAGAACTGTTTAAAAAAGGCTCTATATCTATCCTTGTAAGTCCTGCATCAATAAGGAGCATATATGCCTGTTTCACTGTAATATGTTCATCTTTCCAAAGTAATAATCTAAAAAGGGTTTCCCAATCAATAACAATATGTACTTTGATAGGAATATCTTTAGATCCAAATAATGATGACACCAGTTGATCGATTTTACTTAAAAAAGATTGTCCCTCTGTGCAGATAAAATAATTGTCATCGGGCAGATGAAATATCTTTTTATGAATTGATAGGGCATGATATCCATCACATAGGGCAAACTCCTTACTATAAAGACTCTTTTCATTAATAGAACAAACATTCATGAACTATTCTATCATAAAAATAGTAGCATTGAATAAAATTTAGAAAATTCCCAAAATCAGCGATAGAACTAAAAAGCTTAGTAAAATCAGCAAGTAAGATAGGAAAGGCTGGTGTGGAATTTTTATACGACACCTTATAAAAGAAATCTTGAGAAACCTTAGCAAAAGGCATTGCATTAATAAAGAATAAAGCAAAATTAAAATGAAATCGTCGATTATAAAAATTCCGAAACAGCCCTTCCTATCGCTATTTTTGGGAAAATTAGGATTGATTCCTTTTTAAGTTGTCTTCTAAAAAAACTCTTATTCCTTCCAGATATTTTTGTCTTGATACATAAAAGCCATCATTATGACCACCTGAAAGGGTAAGAAACTTTTTTGTCTCTGTTGCCTTGTCAAAAAGCCTTTTGCCCATATCGTATGGGACTATATCGTCTTTATCGCTGTGAATAAAAAGTTTTGCCATCTTCAAGCTGTTTATCTTGCTTAGTGAATCATAGTCATATTTACTTAGAAACTTTGCAGGCAGATATGGAAAGAATTTCTCAGCTAATTCATTTAAAGATGTAAAGGCGCCTTCTAAAATAATAGCTGAACAAGGCAGTCTTCTTGCTAATTCAACAGATACGGCACTGCCTAAGGATTCTCCATATAAAATAATTTTCTCTGTATTTATTCCCTTAATATTTACTAAATATTGCCAACCTGCTACTGCATCTAAATATGTTCCTGTTTCATTTGGCTTGCCTTCACTATCACCATAACCCCTATAATCATAGATTAATACACTAAGACCAATCTCATTTAATATCTTGATTTTTTCAATTCTATATGACCTATTACCTGCATTGCCTTGAGAAAAAATAACAACATACTTATTTTCTTTAGAGGGGATAAACCACCCCTTTAAGGAAATATTATCGTTAGTAGTTAGAATTATTTCCTCATAATAAAGCCCTGCGTCTGAAGGTTTGGCTATTAATTGCCTATCAGGTATGTATAAAAGTTTATCCTGAAAGAAATAAACAAATATTATTAGAATTAAATAGCCAATAAGGAGATATATGAAAAATTTCATGAGTTTCATCACTTCTATGCATGAAAACTTTAATGTCATAGATTATAAAACTTAAGTTTTATAAGGTCAATTAGACATAGGGTACCCAAAATCGGCGATAGAACTGAGAACTTAATAAAATCAAGTAAGAAGGGTTGGTGAAAAATTTTATATGACACCTTATAAAAGAAATCTTGAGAAACCTTAGCAAAAGGCATTGCATTATAAAGAATAAGGCAAAATTAATAATGAAATCGTCGATTATAAAAATTCCGAAACAGCCCTTCCTATCGCTATTTTAAGGATAAACCCAAAGGGGTAAGGCAAAGTCTTTTCCCTTGCCTGCACATTTTCCATTAAAACTCTAATGACAATTCTGGGATAATAATTCTTCATGTTTTTTTCTAGATTACAGCTCCTCGGGGGTAATGTTGACTCATGTGTTTATTCCTTATATGACAGGAACTTCATTAGTAACTTTTTTTGGAGAAGAACCAAGTTTTTTAAAAAAAAGCAAAATGCCTGTCCAACCAGGGTCAAATAAGTCTAAATCGTGATTAGGACTAAGTAATTGTTGTCTATTTTTTTACAAACCTTTTGTATAATCTGGCGGCAGCTTCCAAAAGCGCCGTATTAGCTTTTTGCCCTGAGATATTGGTTGTGATGACTATTGCCAGTATCGAGCCATATATGAGCCAGATTCATGCCGTTTGAACCGCCATGATATATGATAGGGTAGGGCGCCCAATCAACATTCAGTTTGCCCCATCCAAGGGCATACTAGCCGCCCGGCGGTGTGCCGGGAGGAGCATCTTTTTTAGGAGGCATTGAAGTTATCGGTTTGTGAAGCTTGCGAATTGTTTCAGTCTTAACAATGAAAGGCTTCCGCCCTCCTTCGCCTGCATTCCACCCCGCCCACCTTGCAAAGTCAAGAATTGACATATGGGCACCTCCTGCAGGTCCAAGCATGGCGGGGACGTCTCCATTAGGTCCTGCAAGAAAGGGCTTAATCTTCCCTTCAGTAATTATGTGTCCAAGCGGTGCATCTATTTTGCCGAGTGAGGATTGATGTCCTAATCCAGCGTTTTTCATGCCCAAAGGTGCAAAGACACGCTCCGTAATAAGTTCTTCCCATGTCCTGCCGCCTGCGCGCTCAATCATAGCGCCTGCTATTGTATAACCCATATTTGAATAGGCAAATTCAGAACCCGGCATTGATTCAAGAGGTTCTATGCTCCACCGCTTTACAATCCAGTATCTCATTTCATCAAGGTTGCCATCCTGAGTCATCGCCTCCCTGTATATCTGAAGAATCTTTTCGTTGTCTGAAGGGATAGCGCCTGTGTGCGAAAGAAGATGCTCGAGAGTTACATTACGGATACTGGCAGTCATTTTTTCGCTTATCTCTGGAAAGATTTCCGCCATAGTTGAGTTCCAGCGGAGCCTGCCCTCTTCTACCATAATTGCAGCAAGCAGAGAGGTCATAGCCTTCGTATCTGAACCTATGTGGTATCTGTCGTTAATTGTTATCAGAAGTTTTGCCCCGTACTTGCGAGTGCCTGTTGCACCTGATGCGACTATTTTGCCATTTTTTATAACAGCAGCAGCGATTGAGGGCAGGTCATATTTGTTGAGATACTTGCTGAGTTCTTGATTTAGAGAGGTTTGAGCCGTTGCAATTAGAGGAAACAGAATCAGTATTATTACTGTAGGAACAGTTTTCAAAAAATTATACAACAAATTCATGATAACACCTCCATTCAAATGTATCAGTATTGTCTAAATTTTTTCCTACATTGTGGGAGGGGGTTCTCATATATTTCAGATAGTTTTACAAAAGTTTTTCATAAAGGTTTGGACACTACCGATATATCGCAAAGCGACGATAGAGTCTGTTTCTTGCACTTGAGCACTTTGCATGGTCAGGAGAGTAAAGGAAATCAACCCAATTTTTTGCAGAGCTCAGCAACTCTAACGCCCAGCTTGAAGGCGTCGGATGCGGCGGTTTCATCCGGTGAACCTATGCAAGCAACACCGTAATGTCCTGATGCGCTCATAGGGTCCCCAACTATAATCATGCCATAGATAAGCATACATGTGATAATTGACATAATAGTAGTCTCTTTGCCCCCTGTGTGGTGACCACCTGTAGTAAAAGCAGCGCCGACTTTATTTTCCATCTGCTTCCGCAATCCTACAAATTCGTCGAAAATCCTCTTCAATTCTGCAGCCATAACACCAAAATAAACAGGAGAGCCAGCTATAATCCCTGCAGATTTC
>DUZI01000054.1 GCA_013349595.1 Nitrospirota bacterium | reverse complement strand
TTAAGAAGAAATATGGATGAGAATCGATCAGATAATTTCAACCCAAAAAAAGCGATAGAAAGGGCTGTTTCTGAATTTTAACAATCGACGATTTCATTTTAATTTTGCTTTATTCTTTATAGTGCAATGCCTTTTGCTAAGGTTTCTCAAGATATCTTTCATAAGGTGTCGTATAAAATTTTTCATCAACTCCCAAAATCAGCGATAGAACTAAAAAGCTTAGTAAAATCAGCAAGTAAGATAGTAAGGGCTGTTTCAGGATTTTTATACGACAAAGTTCCTAGGGCTTTGTCATAAGGCAATGAATAAAGAAAATTAAATAAAATTTGTCGATTATAAAAATCCTGAAACAGCCCTTACTATCCCTATCTTAAGGTTATCCCACTTTATAGTGGGAATTACTTTGTCATGTCACACTAATCTATCCCGCTAAGCTCCTTTTTACAGTTATTGCAATAGCCATATAAATCAATCTCATAGCCATGAATTTTATAGGAATTTTTCAATTCCTCAGACAAGGTGATATTGATTTTTTCCTCAATGTCAAATACATTCTTACAAGAAAGACAGATAAAATGATGGTGATAATTTGGATTAGGGTCATACCTCCTTTTTGTTGAATTTATTGTAAGCTCAGAGATAATACCTCTCTTTTTGAGCATATCAATTGTATTATAGACAGTTGCAAGAGAGACATGAGGATTTTTATCCTTTACTGACTTGAATATTTCCTCTACAGTAGGATGATTCTTATTATCCTTGAGATAATCAATTATAGCCAGTCTTTGAGATGTCTGTTTGAAATTTTCCATTTTAGAATTATTCTAAATTAATAAAAAAAATTTGTCAACCTTAAGGTATGATCCCAAATCGGCGATAGAACTAAAAAGCTTAATACAAGTAAGATAGGAAGGGCTGGTGAAGGATTTTTATACGACACCTTATAAAAAAAAGTTCTAGGGCTTTGTCATAAGGCATTGCATTATTAATGAATAAAAAAAATAAATAAAATTTGTCGATTATAAAAGGCCTGAAACAGCCCTTCCTATCCCTATCTTAAGGTATGATATAATTTCATTCTTGTTTTAGATGATTGATGCAACCACGATGAAAAATCTAATTTTAGCCATACAATTTTTGACTATTATCCCCATAGGAAAGTCAATAGCTTATTCAGCTTCAGACTTTCATAAGATTGTAGCTTTCTTTCCTTTGGTAGGTTTAATTCAGGGACTTATTTTATTGTTTATAGAATTGGTACTAGGTCAGCTATTTCACCCTGATCTCTGCATAGCCTTTATCTTGTTGACTTATGTAATGACAAATGGTGGATTTCATCTCGATGCCCTTGCTGATACCTTTGATGGTCTTGCTGTGAGAGGTGATAAAGAAAAAAAACTATCAGTGATGAAAGACAGCTCTGTTGGTGCCATTGGTGTAATTGCAATAGTCTTTACCCTCGCAATAAAATATTTATCCATAAAGAGTGTGAGTAATTTACTGCCACTTGTTTATTATTCTTCTTTACTATTAATGCCCGTTATATCTAAATGGTCAATGGTAATAGCACTGTATCATGGAGTCCCAGCAAAACAAGATGGTCTGGGCAGTCTTTTGGTTGGTAAAGCAAGTAACAGGAGTTTTATTTTTGCTACCTTTTTATTAATCTGCCTCTTTGGATTAATATTATCTGCCCCAAATATATATATCCCACAGGGACAGGTTCTATTTTTTACAATAATCATGATTTTAATTTATTTTTTGGTCAGAGGGTTGATTTTATTTTATAAGAAGCATTTTGGCGGACTTACAGGCGATACGGTAGGTTCTATTTCAGAGATAACAGATGTGATATTTTTAATTATGGTGATACTATGGTCAAGACTTTATATCTCGTAAGGCATGGAGAAACTGGCGGTGATGACAAAAAGAGATACAAAGGGAGTATTGATGTCCCTCTATCAGAAAAGGGTGAAGAACAGATAAGACATTCTGCAAGGTTTATAGAAAAGGCAATAAATTCCTCAATAGACGAACAAAGGCAATCCTATCTTGCTGAGATACATGGTTCTGAATTGATTCATCACGCAGAGACAGTAATTTACAGTTCATCACTAATCAGGGCATATAGGAGTGCTGAGATTATTGGGGAGAGATTTCACATCAAACCAATTGTTACAAAAGAATTTACAGAGAGGAGTTTTGGTTTATGGGAAGGTATGACATTTCTTGATATAAAGGAAAAATATCCCAAAGAGTTTAGTCAATGGAGAAAAAATCCATTACGATATAGCCCACCAAAAGGGGAAAGCTCAATGGATGTAAAAAAAAGGGTCATACCAAGATTTAAGGAAATCCTCAAGTCTCATAAAACGGACAATATTATCATAACTGCCCATGGTGGTGTTAATAGGATTATTCTTTGTTATCTCCTTGGCATACCCTTAAAAAACATCTTTCGTATTGAGCAAACCTATGGATGTGTAAATATTATAGAGTTTTGGAAGGACTATCCTGTCATAAAGGTATTAAATCATGTCTAAGGCTTTGATGATTCAAGGCACTGGTTCAGGCGTTGGAAAGAGTATTATTGTTATGGCTCTGTGTAGGATATTTGCAGGAAGAAACATCAAGGTTTCACCCTTTAAGGCTCAAAACATGGCACTTAATTCATTTATCACAAAAGAAGGTGGAGAGATTGGCAGGGCACAGGCGCTTCAGGCAGAGGCAGCAGCGATTGAACCATCAGTTCATATGAATCCTATACTTTTGAAGGCATCAGGGGAAAATGGATCACAGGTTATTCTTCAGGGAAAGGTTCACAGCAATATGTCTGCTAAGTCTTATTATAAATTTCGTGATACCGCATGGGAGATTGTGAAAGATTCTTATAATAAACTAAAAAATAAATATGATTTAATCATCCTTGAAGGTGCGGGTAGTCCTGCAGAGATAAATCTGATTGATGTGGATATCGTGAATATGAAGATGGCAAGGCATGCAAAATCACCTGTCTTGCTTGTGGGAGATATTGACAGAGGGGGCGTATTTGCATCTTTGTATGGGACTTTCAAACTAGTAGGTTCGGATAAAAAAAGGATCAAGGGCTTTATTATAAACAAGTTTAGGGGAGACCTTGATATTTTAAAATCAGGGCTTGACATGATTGATCAGATGACAGAGAGAAAAGTTATTGGTGTTTTGCCATTTATTGATAACTTTTCCCTTCCTGAAGAAGATGGGTTATCTCTTAAAAGAGAAGGGAAAAAATTTTTTAAGGACAGAGACAAAATAAAGATTGTAGTTATTGCGCTTAAATACATCGCAAATTTTACAGACTTTGACCCTTTTATTTACGAACCTGATGTAGAGTTAATCTATTCACTAAATAGTGATGATATTGAAAATGCCCATTTAATAATAATTCCTGGTTCAAAAAATACTGTTAAAGATCTTCTTTACATTCGTAAACTTGGCGTAGAGGATTCAATCATAAGAGCCTTCAACAAAGGTATCTCTATCATTGGAATATGTGGGGGCTATCAGATGCTCGGACAGGTAATCAAAGACCCTTATCTAATTGAAAGTAATCAAAAGGAAATAGATGCCTTAGGATTACTGGAGATTGAAACAGTATTTAAAGACCAAAAGACAACCTGTCAATTGAAGGCAGAGATTTCAGACATCAAGGCAATCGATGAGATTACATATAATTACGCCCCTTCTTCCCTACGGGGGTATGAAATACACATGGGCGAGAGTTATGGTGACATTGGGATTTTTCAGATAAACAGATATGGCAAGGAAAGGGAACTCATAAAAGATGGCTCAATAAATAAAAACTGTTGGGGGACTTATATACATGGTCTCTTTGAAAACGATGACTTTAGAAGATCTCTCCTTAACAAGATTCGTACTAAAAGGGGCTTTGAACCCATTAGTGAAAGGATAAATTATAAATTGATTAAGGATGACAAGATTAACAAAATTGCATCTGTTGTAGAGTCTAATCTCCAAATGAGTTATCTTGAGGAACTGGTTAATTTGTGATTGAGCACCTTCATTGGCATCCTTTTGCAGGATTGTTACTTATTTTTGCTTATATTGTTGACTTTATCATAGCAGACCCACGCTGCTTACCTCATCCAGTTGTATTTATAGGCAAATTGATAAATTCTCTTGAAGATTTTTTACGCCCCCTTGTGAATACCTCAGTAGGACTCAAGATAGCTGGAATAGTCTTTACTTTAACGACTGTGATTATAATTTTTTTCATCTCCTTTTCGCTCTTTAAGCTTTTGCAAAATTTATCAAAACATGGTCTTTATTTACACTATATTTCAGTCATAATATTCGTTTATTTTTTATCAACAACTATTGCAGCAAGGGGACTTATAGATGCCTCTAAGTCTGTAATTGATGAGATAAAAAATGGAAATCTAATAGTTGCAAGGGATAAACTATCAATGATTGTAGGAAGAGATACTAATGAACTTACAGAAGAAGAAGTCCTCAAGGCGACAATAGAGACCTTATCAGAAAATCTATCTGATGGAGTGGTTGCACCTGTTTTTTATTACATGCTCGGAGGTTTGCCTCTTGCAATGACTTATAAGGCAATCAATACCCTTGACTCAATGGTTGGATATAAAAATGAAAAATACAAAGATTTTGGTTGGGCATCTGCAAGGCTTGATGACATAGCCAATTTTCTACCTGCAAGGATAACAGCGCTAATGATAGTAGTTGCAACCTTTCTTATAAAGTGGGAGCTAAAGTCAGCAAAAGACTCTATGGTTACCATGATTAGAGATGGGGCTAATCACCTAAGCCCAAACAGTGGGATACCCGAATCAGCTATGGCTGGTGCGGTAGGTGTAAGGCTTGGTGGACCATCTTTTTACGGTGGCAAATTAGTCAACAAGCCATACATAGGTGTGTCAACAGGGATTGATTATCTCACTGCGTCGAGGGATTCACTTTCAATTGCAAAGGTTACTATTTTGATATCAATGCCCATATTTTTCTTATTGATTTCCCAAATACAGCGATAAGGATGGGGGGCTCTGAAGTCAATAGCAATGTTTTTGCAGCAGTTCTTTGAGACTGGAGCGTTAAACAGCCGCAAGTGTTTGAACCCGAAGAAACGGGGTCCCCAAAAAGTCACAAGACTTTTTGGGGTGGTAGTTGAGTTTTGCGGCCTTAGCGAAAGGGGCATTAGAACTGTCAAAACGAACGAAAGAGACTTAGCCTTATCGCTTGATCTCGGGATTTAAAGATAAGAACGATTGTAGTTAAAAACAAAGATGCGAATGAAACCACAGATGACAACAAAGAGAGAATCTCTGGGCTCTCAAAAAGAGTTTGATAAGGAATAACGGTATGAATAATTTCATGTGCAATAGAAGTGCATTTAACTTTAGGTCTTGGATTATTAGAAATTTTTTTTCTCTGTGGTTAATTTTGACACAATCTTTCAGGAGGGTCAATGACAGGTATCTATGGCTATAACAACATAGTAAAAATAGATCCCCATGGTGGTAATATCTACCGCCTTGCGGAAGAATTAGGTGTTGATTTATCTTCTATCCTTGACTTTAGTGCGTCCATAAACCCACTTGGTATCCCAAAGTCTGCCCTTTCTGCCATAAAAGAAACCCTTCCATATCTAAACTACTATCCCGATTCAAAGGCAACTAAACTTTGCGAAACCATTTCAGATACTTATGGGATAGACAGCGAAACCATCATTTGTGGCAATGGCAGCACAGAACTTATCTATCTGATTATGAGGGTCTTAAGACCAGAAAAAATGCTTATTCCAGTGCCTACCTTTTCTGAATACGAAAGGGCATTTAGGACGATCATACAAGATAATAACCCCTCTGCAACTATTGAAAACTTTGTCCTCTGGGAAAAGGATAATTTTATCCTCAACATAGATGAATTCATAAGGTCAATGACTGGTGGAGTTGATATTGAAAATGCCCGAAAGTCTTTGATGCTTGTAACGCCTGATTTGGTATTTTTATGTAATCCAAACAATCCAACAGGGGCAGTATTGAGCAGATCGCAGGTTTTAAAGATTGCAGAGGTTTCAAAGATGATGAAATGTTATCTTGTAGTAGATGAGGCATTTATAGATTATTGTCCTGAACATTCTGTTATCAAAGAGGCAAGCAAAAATCCCTATCTAATAGTCTTGCGTTCAATGACAAAGTTTTATGCCCTATCAGGATTAAGGATTGGATTTGGTGTATTTCCTATTGATTTAATTAATAGAATAAAAAGTCTCAAGGAGCCATGGACAGTCAACACATTAGCTCAGGTCTCTGCTATGTCTGCACTTAAAGATAACGCCTTTATATCCAAGACCTTTAAGGTATTACAAGAAGGAAAGACAACCCTTGAAGACGGCTTTAAGCTCTTAAAGATTAAATACTATCCTTCATCGGCAAATTTTTATCTCTTTCGCTTTGACAGAGGGATTGACCTGCCAAGATATTTAAGGACTAAGGGGATATTAATTAGAGACTGCTCAAATTTTATAGGACTTGACAAGGGTTTTATACGAGTTGCAGTGAAAGATAACAAAGATAACATGAGACTTCTGAAGGAGATTGCAAGAATTTAATATGAAGGCAATAATGATAGCAGGGACTCACAGTGGTTGTGGAAAGACAACGGTAACTTTAGCCCTCCTGTCAGCGCTAACTCATATGGGGCTAAAGGTTCAAGCCTTTAAGGCAGGACCAGATTTTATTGATAAAGGGCTACATCAAATTGCAACAGGTACTACATCAAGAAACCTTGACATGGTCATGTGTGGCAGAGATTATGTCTGTCATTCTTTTTTAAAACATTCTTCAAAGGCTGATATATCAGTAATTGAAGGGGTAATGGGGCTTTATGATGGTGATTATTCAACATATAAACTCGCAGAGATACTCAAGGTGCCTATAATACTTGTTGTTGATGCAACAGGTATTGCAGAGAGTATTGGGGCAGTTGTAAAGGGTTATCTTCAATATGATACACAAGGCTTGATTAAAGGGATTATTTTTAACAAAGTAAGCTCTCAAAGGCATTATGACAGGATTAATAAAGCCAAGTTTGATGTCGGTATTTTAGGTCATCTCACTAAAGATTCACTAATTAAGATACCGAAAAGACATCTTGGATTAACAGTATTTGAGGAAAAACCCTTACATAATGAGGCACTTCAGAGATTAATTGACAATACAATGAAAAATATAGATGTAAATCAGATAATCACATTGTCGTCAACAGATCTAAATGAGAGTAGTTTTTATGACCAAAGGCATAAGCTATTTAACAAATTACCACAAAATCCAATAATAGCCCTTGCCTATGACAAGGCATTTTGTTTTTATTATGAGGACAATCTTGATTATTTCAGAGACATAAAGGGTGAGATAATCAGATTTAGCCCGCTTTCAGACAGCAATTTACCAAAGGCAGATATGCTTTATCTTGGTGGGGGATATCCAGAGCTTTATGCAAAGGCTCTCTCTGAAAACAAGTCAATGATTGATTCTGTCAAGGAGTGGGTTCATTCTGCAATGCCTCTTTATGCTGAGTGTGGAGGGATGATGTATCTATCACAGGGGATATTTGATTTAGATAATAATTATCACAAAATGGTTGGGATTTATAATTTTCAGACAAAAATGATACACAAGATTTCAAGGCTTGGATATAGATTTGTTGATGTTAAAGAAGATTGCGTCCTTTGTGACAAAGCTGTTACAGTTGCAGGACATGAGTTTCACTATTCAGAGATAGTTGGAAATTATCCTTTGAGAAATATCTATGATGTTAAAGATATAGATAACAAACCAGTTGATACAGGTGGATATTTGTTTAAAAATACCCTTGCAAGCTATGTTCACATTCACTTTTACAGCCAGTCTATAAAATAAGGAGTTTTGAAAATGGAAAAGATAATACTTGTAGCCCATGGCAGTATGCGTAAAGAGGCAAATAATGTAGTAGCAATTTGTAGAATTTTACACAACCAGATACATCAGAATTGTGATAAAGACTGTGTAGAACCGGCATATCTTCAATTCTCTAAACCCCACATTAAAGATGTGATAAATAACTCCATCGTAAAAGGTGCAAAGAAGATAATCATTCATCCCTTTTTTCTCACTTCTGGTAATCATGTGGTAGAGGACATACCACATATAATTGACGAGGCAAAGAGACAGCACCCATCAGTAGAATTTATCTATACAGAACCCCTCGGCATTCATGATAAATTAATACAAGTCATACTTGATAGGATTCACTCTGCAGACTGCATGAGTCCGAATAAGATAGAAAAAAGGAGTTTTGAAATTATAGAAGGAGATGTTGATTTATCCCACATCCCTGATGAACAAAGACTTGTAATCAGGAGGGTCGTTCATGCAACAGCAGATTTTGATTTTATAGACAATCTTCTCTTCCACAAAGATGCAATCTCAAGGGGAATTGACTCTATCAAGTCAGGCTTAAACATCTTAACTGATGTTGAAATGGCAAAAGCAGGGATCAATGAAAAACTGCTAAGTAAATGGGGGGGTAAGACCTATTGTCACATATCAGATTCAGATGTGGAGGTACAGTCTCATGACACTAACAAAACAAAGGCAGAGATTGCAATACAAAAGGGTTTACAAAATAATCCAGGCATTGTAGTGATTGGTAATGCCCCTACTGCATTATTAAAAACCATTGAGATTATCAACAAAAGAGATGACTCAATCTTAAAACCCCTTGTAATTGGTGTTCCCGTAGGCTTTGTAAATGCCCTTGAGTCAAAGACCCTCTTGTCCATGCAAACATTCCCTTTTATCACTAATTTAAGCAAAAAGGGTGGCTCGCCGGTAGCAGTTGCTATTGTAAATGCCCTATTAAAGATGGCGTAGTCCCCTTAATTTGGTTAAAAGAAGATAAGTTAAAGGAGTTAGTAGAAAATGAAGATACTAATCACAACACCCTTTGGGTTTTGTGCAAGAGTGAAAAGAATTTTGAGATAATTTCAGTCCTATCTCTGATTTTGGAGATATGGAGGTGTGTTATAGGCAGTAATCTTACACTGAGATCCAGCGATAAGGATAGGTCTCTTTCGTTCAGGAGCTATGTTT
>DUZI01000053.1 GCA_013349595.1 Nitrospirota bacterium | reverse complement strand
CGTTTAGAAATTACCTCTAAAAACACAACATAAATTAATGAGGAGAAATGTCAGAACCCAAAATCAGCGATAGAACTGAAAACTTAATAAAATCAAGCAGGAAGGGTTGGTGAGGAATTTTTATACGACACCTTATAAAAGAAATCTTGAGAAACTTTAGCAAAAGGCATTGCATTATAAAGAATAAAGCAAAATTAAAATGAAATTGTCGATTATAAAAATTCTGAAACAGCCCTTCCTATCGCTATTTTTGGGTCAGAAGCTTTCGGTGGGAAAAATTTATATAAATAAAAATATATGGAGGCAATAATGAAAGTATTTGTTATCTTTTTAATCAGTATTGTTTTATTTTCTTTTGCTTGTCAAAAAAAGGAGGAGAAACAGCCTATACCCCAGGTTCCTATTCAACAGTCAAGTCAGAATATCTCTAATCCTCAAGAGAAATCCTCTGATTCTCAAGCTAATAAAATGGCGGAAGGCCCTATGATGAATCCTCATGGGAATATCAAAAAGACTGAAAAAAAGATTGAAGTCCCTGATTCAATAAAAAAGAAATGGACAAAGGCTGTAATCGTTGTTGAAGATAGAAAGTCTAATAAAAAAACTGACTATACCATTAGCATTGGAGGTGAATTGAAAATTTCAGGTTCAAAACTCTTACTAAAAACAGGTGAATTTATACCAGACTTTAAAATGACTGAGTCAACAATTACAACTGCAAGTGCAGAACTTAATAACCCTGCATTGAGGGTTGAGGTTATTGAAGATGGCAAATCCATATTCAAAGGCTGGTTATATCTAAAATTTCCAGAAGTCCATCCCTTTGAGCATGAGCAATTTAGTATTAGATTAAAACAAGCCTTACCATAAAAAAGGAGATTTAGATTGTCAACATATATTGATTTAGGCAAAGAACCAAAAGATTTAGAGGAAAGACAGACACTCATCAAGAGTCATATTATTCAAATTGAAGAAAAGGAGACTTTAGGTTCAAATATAATTCAACAGAGGGTCTTTGACCTTTTGGTATGTGAAAAGGGATATCCAAAGGAGGTAATTTCTGCAAATAAGGCTTTTAAAATTAGCCTCCCTGATACCTCCTTTGATGCTTTTAGTGATCTGTCTGTCACAATAAATGGAATCATAGCAATTATAATAAAGTGTGCTATAAACTCCATTGAATCATGGGAGAGATATTCTTTTGCCTTTGCAAGAACCGCAGAGGAAACATACCAAATTCCCTTTGCTATTGTTACAGACAGTGAAAAGTATATTGTCCTCGATGTTCTCGCTGGTAACATTTTTGGCAGAGGAGTTGATAATATCCCAACTTACGAGTTTATAAAGAGATTTATAGAGAACTACAAATTAGAACCTTACAGAGGAGACAAGCGGGAGAGAGAAAAGAGAATACTCCACGCCTTTAGTGGTTTGAGATGCTCTCCTGATAGTTGTTAAATCAGAATTTTAATTTTCTCTATACACTCTTTCATATCTAAAGGCATGGGGGCTGAGAATTCTAAGTATTGATTATTTATTGGATGTGTAAAACCAAGTGTCTCTGCATGTAGCATCTGTCTTTGCAGAGGTATTTTTGATTTGCCTATTTGGATAAATGTCTTCTTGCCATAAAGGGAATCACCAAGAACAGGATGACCAATTGATGACAGGTGTACCCTAATCTGATGGGTTCTCCCTGTGCCTAATCTTGTCTCAATCAGAGATGCACCATTATATCTTTCTATGACCTTCCATTTTGTAAGGGCTTCTTTACCCTTTTTAGTCTTGACAGACATTTTTTTTCGGTCATTTATAGACCTTCCAATAGGGTTTATTATCTCTCCTTCATTTTTTAATGGATTACCAGAAATGAGGGCAAGATACCTCCTGTTGATAGTCCTTTCAGAGAACTGTTTTACCAATCCATAATAGGCATCATCATCAATTGCTATTACCATCACCCCAGAGGTGTCTTTGTCAAGACGATGGACAATCCCCGGTCTAAGTGGCATTCCGATGTAGGCTAATTTTTGACAATGATAATAAATGGCATTAATCAATGTCCCCTTATTATGCCCAAAAGATGGATAAACAACCATACCAGCGTTTTTATTAACTACTACAATAAAATCATCTTTATAACAAATATCAATGGGGATTGGTTCCGCAATAAGAGTGATTGGAGTTTCTTCTTTAATGGTGATTGTTATAGTGTCTAAATATTTGACTTTATAATTTTGCGAGACCTGTCTTTCATTTACGAAGACCCTGCCTTGTTGAATAAATTTTTGTATCTTTGAGCGACTTAAATTTGTCTTTTCAGAAATATAGGAGTCAAGTCTTTTGTTAGTATCAACAGAGGTGACTGTAAATGCAAGAGATGAATCACCAACAGGCAAAAAATCAGAACTTCTTTTTCTTTTGTAACTCAAAAAGTCCCTTTACTTCTTCCATAAATTCATTAATGTCTTTGAATTGTCTATAAACAGAAGCAAACCTTACATAGGCTACTTTATCTAAATCTCTCAAAGATTTCATTACTTCTTCACCAATCCAGGTGCTTTTTATCTCTTTTTCATTTTGTTCAATCATCTTTTTCTCTATAGCTCTAATAATTGTTTCTAATTTATTTATAGGTATAGGTCTTTTTTCACAAGCCTTTTGTAAGCCTGACATAATCTTATGTCTGTCATAGTGCTCTCTCCTTCCATCTTTTTTAACTATAACAGGATAAAGTTCTTCAACCCTTTCGTAGGAAGTAAACCTTTCTTTACAACCAAGACATTCTCGCCTTCTTCTTATTACATCTCCTTCTTTGCTTGCTCTTGAATCTATGACCTTGTCAGAGTTGACGCCACAGTAAGGGCATTTCATTTAAAGACCTCTTTGAAAGTTCAAAGCATAGTCCTTGAACATTAATTAATTATAAATTGTTATAAATAGGAAAACCATTACAGAGAGTTGTTGTCTTAATCCTCATTTCATTTATTAATCTTTCATTATTTGCGTTTGCAATTAGCTTGGAAATTATATCAGCAATCTCATCCATTTCTTTTGTTGTAAAACCCCTGCTTGTAACAGAAGGTGTCCCAAGCCTTATTCCACTTGTAATTGTAGGTGGTTTAGTGTCATAGGGGATAGCATTTTTATTGACTGTAATTCCTGCCTTATCAAGTGCCTCTTCTGCATCTTTGCCAGTAATATCCTTATTTGTAAGGTCAACAAGCATGAGGTGATTATCTGTCCCACCAGAAAATATTTTATAACCACGATTTATAAGACCTTCAGAAAGTGCCTTAGCATTTGAAATTACGCTCTTTTGATATTCTATAAATCCAGGCTCGAGGGCTTCTTTAAAAGCAACCGCCTTTGCAGCAATTACATGGGCAAGGGGGCCACCTTGAATACCAGGGAAGATAGCTTTATCAATCAACTTAGCATATTCTGCCTTACACATAATCATACCGCCTCTTGGTCCTCTCATAGTCTTGTGAGTGGTGGAAGTAACAAAATCAGAATAAGGTATCGGCGAGGGATGAAGTCCTGCACAAATAAGCCCTGCAATGTGTGCAATATCAGACATGAGATAAGCACCAACAGACTTTGCAATCTCTGAAAATGCTTTAAAATCAATAATCCTTGAATAAGCACTTGCACCCACTACTATCATCTTTGGCTTGTGCTTTTCAGCAAGCATACTGACTTCATCCATATCAATATATCCTGTCTCTCTATTTACCCCATAGAAAAAAGTCTTATAAAACATGCCTGTAAAATTGACACTTGCTCCATGGGACAAATGACCACCATGACTTAAGCTCATTCCTAAGATAGAATCTCCAGGTTTTAAAACAGAAAAATATACCGCCATATTGGCCTGAGAACCTGAATGAGGCTGAACATTTACATGTTCAGCATTAAATAGTGTCTTTGCCCTTTCAATAGCAAGATTTTCAATAATATCTACATTTTTACAACCACCATAGTATCTCCTTGAAGGATATCCTTCTGCATACTTATTGGTCAAAACAGATCCCTGTGCTTCAAGAACTGCCCTACTAACATAATTTTCAGAAGCAATAAGTAAAATCTTACTCTGTTCTCTTTTAATCTCATTTATTAAGGCTGCATATATATCTGGATCTTTTGCTTTGATATGTTCAAGATTCATTTTTGAAATTTCTTCTCCTCAATAGATTTTATTTTTAAAAGCCTCCTACTATGCCTTCCACCTTCAAATTCTGTATTTAACCAGACCTTTAATATTTCCTTTGCAAGATCTTTTCCAACTATCCTACCACCAATGGTTAGTATATTTGCATCATTGTGACACCTTGACATCTTTGCTGAATACATATCATTACATAAAGCAGCCCTAATATTAGGAAATTTGTTTGCAGTAATTGCCATACCAATACCTGTCCCACAAATTAAAATTCCCCTATCATAATTACCCTCTGACACCTCTTTAGATACCTTTTCAGCAAAGTCTGGATAATCAACAGATTCAAAGTTTTTTGATCCAAAATCTAGACATTCATGTCCAAACTCTGAAAGTAGATTTACAAAGGCTTCTTTCATCTCTATACCAGCATGATCTGATGCTATTGCGATTTTCATACTTTATTTGATGTAATGTTGTATTCAATCCTACTGTAATAAAAACTCCAACAAGGACTTTGCAGTATGGAGTCTATTTTCTGCTTGATCAAAAACCCTGCTTTGGGGACCGTCAATTACATCATCAGTAATCTCTTGCCCTCTATAGGCTGGCAGACAGTGCATTACAATTGCATCTTTTTTTGCTGCTCTTAGGAGATCACTATTTAACTGATAATTTTTTAGTAATAATTGTTTCCTCTCCATGTCTGCTTCTTGTCCCATACTCACCCATACATCAGTGTAAACTACATCTGCTTGAGATACTGCTTCATAGGGGTCTGAAATTATCTCGATAGTTTTACCATATTTTTCTTTGACTTGAGATATAACATCTTTATCTGGAGAAAATTCCTCTGGGCAAGCAATAACGAGTTCCATTGACCCACATATTGACGCCTCAATTAATGAATTAGCCACATTGTTGCCGTCTCCAATATAAACTACTTTAATATCATCAAAGGATTTTTTATTTTCCTTAATTGTCATCATATCTGCAAGGGCTTGACAAGGATGATGCAAGTCAGATAATCCATTTACAATTGAAATAGAAGAATATTTAGCAAAGGTCTCAATGGTGCGATGAGATCTTACCCTAAAAATAATACAATCGAGATAACGAGACAAGACAATTGCTGTGTCTGCTAAGGTCTCACCTCTACCAATCTGCATTTCCTTAGAATTAAGATTGATTGAATTAGCTCCTAATTGATATATAGCAACCTCAAAAGAAACCCTTGTCCTGGTTGATGGTTTTTCAAAAAATAGCCCTACACTTTTCCCTATAAGTGGTCTTTTTTCCTTATCTTTACCACTTTTAAATTCTATTGCCCTATTAATAATTTTATTAAAATCATCAATTGTTATGTCATTTACTGTTCTAAAATGTTTATTCATCATATTGTTCAATTATCTCTTTTAGATTATTTAATAATAAATCAATCTCTTTTTCCTCAACAATCACTGGAGGTGCAAATCTTATTACATTGTTCGCTGTATAATTTATGAGAAATCCCCTTTCGAGACATTCTCTAACAATATAGCTACAATCAATATTCATTTGCATTCCTAATAACAAACCGAGCCCTCTTACATCGGCTATTTCAGAATTAAATTCATTTTTTAATTCTTTAAGTTTTGACAGGAAATATTCACCTATCCTTGAACAATAGTCAAGTAATATACCATCTTCAAGGATTGTTTCAACAGTGGCAATTGCCGCTGAACATACAAGTGGATTGCCTCCAAAAGTAGAGGCATGACTACCTGGGACAAAAGAATTTGCAACCTTCTCGGTAGCAAGCATTGCCCCAATCGGCACACCTGCACCTAAACCCTTTGCTATTGTCATAATATCAGGGGTAATACCAAAATGTTCATAAGCGAATAACTTTCCTGTCCTTCCAATACCTGTCTGAACTTCGTCTAAAATGAGTAATAAATTGTTTTTATCGCAGATTTCCCTGACATGTTTGAGATAATCTGGAGGCGGAATATTTACACCTCCTTCACCTTGAATTGGTTCAAGTAAAACCGCACAAGTTTTTGGTGAAACAGCATTTTTAAGTGCATTTATATCACCAAATGGGACATACTTAAAACCGGGCAGTAACGGTGCAAAACCCTTTTGAAACTTCTCCTGACCTGTGGCGGTAATTGTTGCCATAGTCCTTCCATGAAAAGAACCATAAGAGGTTATAATTTCATATTTATCAGCACCAATCATATCTTTGGTATACTTTCTTGCAAGTTTAATAGCTGCCTCATTTGCCTCAGCTCCAGAGTTACAAAAAAATACCTTATCTGCAAAAGAGTGTTCTACAAGTATCTTAGCAAGCATAATTTGGGGTTCTATATGATATAAGTTTGATACATGGATAAGCCTTTGAGATTGTTTTTGTAAGGCTATTACAACTCTTCTGTGGCAGTGTCCTAAAATATTTACAGCTACACCACCAACAAAATCAATATATTCTTTCCCTTCTGGCGAGAATACCCTTGTCCCTCTACCTTTTATAAGCACTACAGGATTACGAGAATAGGTATGCATTATGTATTTTTCAGATTCTTTGATAAGGGATTTTGTATCCATAAAGGGTAATGATAGCATAGCTAAATAAATAGCTTCAAGATTGGTTTGATTACCCAAAAATATCGATAGGAAGGGCTCGTGAAGGATTTTATACGACACCTTATAAAAAAGTTCCTAGGGATTTGTTATAAGGCATTGCATTATAATGAATAAAGCAAAATCTGTCGATTATAAAAATCCTGAAACAGCCCTTCCTATCGATATTTTAAGGTTATAAGGTATCGTATAAAATTTTTCACCACCCCTTCCTACTTGATTTTGTTAAGTTCTCAGTTCTATCGCTAATTTTGGGTGATTAGGTTTTAAAAAAATTAGACAAAAAAATTTGCATTTGAAAAAGGTAGAATGTTAAATTTTTGATCTATATAAATTCTATGGAGGTTTTTTTATGGAAAAAATTGATAATGCAAGTCAATGTTGGAAAATAATATTGAGTAATGTTGATAAAAACAGACATTTGTTATCTGAAATTCGTGAGTTTGCCTTAAGAAACAACTCCCCAGCCGAAATAGTATTCGGCACATCAGGGTGGCGAGGTGAGATAGGCACTGATTATACTTTTAATAATGTAAGGGTTGTCACGCAGGCAATTATCAATACCTTTAAATCGGTTGATAAAGATTTTTATGATGCAATGGGTGTTAAGGATTATCAAGATATTTGCAATAGAGGCGTCATCGTTGGACATGACAACAGATTTTTAGGCAAAGAATTTGCCTTAGAAGTTATTGGACTTTTACAGGCAAATGATATTAAAACCTTTTATGCTGGTGAGGCAATAACCCCGGAATTCTCCTCTGCTATTGAAATGACAGGTTGTGCCTGTTCCGTAAACTTGACACCTTCACATAATCCTGCTAATTTTGCTGGTTTTAAATTCAATCCATCTGATGGTGGTCCTGCTGGTTCTGAGATAACATCAAGATTTGAAAAATCAGCCAATGAACTGATGAAGAATAATATAATATTAAGTCCTCAACTTCCTTCACGATATGAGACAATCGATCTTACAGACTTATACATAAAATATTTAAAGCAAAGAAAGACTATTGATTTAGAAAAGATAAAGGCTTTTATAAATTCTACTGATATATTAGTTTGTATTGATAATGTTCATGGAGCCACGAGAGGTAAGGTACAAAGAATACTTGGTGAAAATAAAAACATAATCTATCTTCGCACGGAAGAAGATTTCCTATTTGGTGGAATAGCACCCGAACCCTCAGAAAAAAATATGACCATAGTTGAAAAAGAGCTTTCGAGATTTCCAAAAAAGACATTCAAACTTGGTGTTATTATGGACCCAGATGGAGATAGGATAAGATTTACAGATGGTAAGATGCAAATACCAATGAACTATTTTGGTGCTATGGCATTACACTTTTTGCACGAATATAAGGGAATCAGGGGGGTTGTTGCCAAATCAGTTGGGACAAGTAACTTTGTAAATGCCATTGCTACTAAACTTAATGTGCCAATCAAAGAGACAAAAGTAGGGTTTAAAAATTTTAGACCTTACATGCTTATCAATGCCAAAGAAAGAGCTATTGTTGCCTTTGAAGAATCAGATGGCATATCTGTTTATAATCATACACTTGAAAAGGATTCAATTGTAGGACTTTTACTTGCCCTTGAGATGATGGCAACGACAGGTGAAAATATTGGTAGTTATTTACAACAGATTATGGATAAATATGGTGCTTTTTACCCCGACAGAAGTGGTATAGCTGTTGACCGTTCGCTTGCAGGGAAGCAACTCATTGACAAGCTATCATCTATTCAAGAGAGTTACCCCGTTGGGACACCAATTGATATTAATGGAAAAATTCTCAAGGTAAAAGAAATTATTACGGTAGATGGCATAAAAATAATACTTGAAGATGACTCGTGGTTCATGATAAGACCATCAGGAACAGAACCTAAGGTTAGATTTTATATTGAATCAAGGATTTTAGAAGGAAAAACGGCTCTATTCAATCTTGCAGAAAGACTAACAAAAGAGGCAATCAGTAGATAATAGTAAAAAGAATTTTAGCTGGCAGCATTAAAGATTATGTCACTGACCTCAATACAACGATTGGGTCAAGCATACTTGCCTGCTGTGCTGAAAAGCTGAAAAGTAGCCAAAGAATACACCAATTGAGATTACAATAACAGCTACTAACTATTGCTGACTAAGGAAAGTGTTAAGTCCCATTTCATATCTTTAGAGTTTATTAACTTATAGCTTTTAATCCCAAAAATAGCGATAGTAAGGGCTGTTTCTGATTTTTTATAATAGACGATTTCATTTTAATTTTGCTTTATTCTTTAATAATGCAATGCCTTTTGCTAAAGATTCTCAAGATTTCTTTTATAAGGTATCGTATAAAAATTCCTCACCAGCCCTTCCTACTCTGTCTTGTTGTGATTTTATTAAGTTCTCAGTTCTATCGCTGATTTTGGGTTTAATATTTATAGTGTAACGCCAACATGATAATGTCCTAATATACCAAAATGAAAATGTCCTATTCATGAATT
>DUZI01000052.1 GCA_013349595.1 Nitrospirota bacterium | reverse complement strand
CTTTACAAATGAACCGAAAAGACCTATCCTTTTAACGCCAAATTTTTCAATCCCTTCCTTATGAGACTGAAGGATGCTTAAAATCTTTGCACAGCTTTCATAATGATTAATTATACTAAAGCAATAAGTTTAACAACCATTTTTTTCATAAACTCCACCCTGACCACAAGCACATCCGCCCCAAAAATCAGCCAGCAGCTTCAAATCATAAGAGACAGCAGTTAAAGGTAAAACAAGACTTCAAATGCCTCAGAATAAGCATTGGTATCAATGCTGTCCAAATCTGTATAATTTCTGCATTTAAAGATATCCATGCAAATGTCTTTATCTTCGCCTTCTCTTTACATATAACTATTCATGGTTTTATAATAAGCAAATTATTTTTAATAAAAAAAATGAATCAGTTAAACCAATCAAAAGATATTAACTTTCTTAAAGAAAAAGCAAAGGAAGCAAGGATTGAGATATTAAAGATGCTCAATATTGCTGGTTCAGGACACACAGGCGGTTCCCTATCTGCCACTGATATTGTTGCAGTTCTTTTTTATTATAAGATGAGACATAGACCCAATGAACCTGAGTGGAAAGAGCGAGACAGGTTTATTCTTTCAAAGGGACATGCGGCACCTGTGCTTTACAGTTTGCTTGCTATGACAGGTTATTTTGAAAAATCTCTCTTGACTACACTCCGTAAAATAAATAGCCCCCTTCAAGGACATCCTTCATCAAAGCTCTTAAAAGGTGTAGAAGTATCAACAGGTTCCTTAGGACAGGGTTTATCTATTGCAAACGGTCTTGCGATGGGTTTGAGACTACAAAAAATACCTGCAAGGGTCTATTGCCTTCTTGGAGATGGAGAGATACAAGAAGGTCAAATATGGGAGGCTGCAATGACATCTGCCCATTACAAGTCTGATAATCTTTGCGCAATTGTCGATAATAATGGTCTTCAGATAGATGGCAGATGTGCAGAGGTCATGAAGATTGACCCAATCCCTGATAAATGGATTGCCTTTGGTTGGAATGTGATAAACATAGATGGTCATAACATAAAGGAGATTATAAATGCCCTTGATGAGGCAGAAAGGTGTAAGGGGAAACCCACTGTAATAATAGCAAAAACAGTTAAGGGTAAAGGTGTGTCTATTTTTGAGGACAAGGTTCAATATCATGGTGTAGCACCTTCAAAGGAAGAACTGGAAATTGCTTTAAAGGAGTTGTTCTCAAGTGGCTAACAGACCAGAAGAATCACAACTAAATAAAGCATTATTAAGGTCTGAGGAGATTGCAAGCCTTGCAGGCAAAGATATGGCTACAAGAGATGCCTATGGGACTGCTCTCTATAATTTAGGCATATCAAATGAAAAGATTGTAGTATTAGATGCCGATTTATCTTGCTCTACAAAGACTATTAAATTTGCCAAAGCCTTTCCTGAAAGATTTTTTAATATCGGTATCTCTGAACAAGATATGGTTTGCACAGCAGGAGGGTTTGCCCTATCAGGTCTAATACCTTTTGCCTCAACCTTTGCGGTCTTTGAGACAGGTAGGGCTTGGGAACAAATAAGACAGACTATTGCCTACCCTTTCCTTAATGTAAAACTTGCAGCAACCCACTCAGGTATTACTGTTGGGGAAGATGGGGCATCTCATCAGGCAAATGAGGATATAGCACTCATGAGAGTAATTCCTAATATGACAATAATAGTCCCTGCTGATGGTTTCGAGACTGCTCAATTTGTAAACATTCTGGCAGAATATAACGGTCCTGCCTACATGAGATTGGGAAGGGCAAAGGCAAAGGCGGTTATGCCTAACGATTATAAGGCATCAATCGGCAAGGCTTACAAATTCCATAAAGGTAAAGATGCTTGCATAATTGCCACAGGTTTAATGGTTAATGAATCCTTGAAGGCAAGGGAGATATTATTACAAAGTAGCATTGATTGTGGTGTTATAAATGTATCAACCATAAAGCCCCTTGATGGTGATACAATTCTTGAGGCTGTAAGTGGCTGTAAACTTGTATTAACTGCAGAAGAACACTCTATCATTGGTGGTCTTGGTGGTGCAGTTGCGGAATTTCTATCTGAAAATTACCCTGTGAAAATCATAAGAACGGGGATTAGGGATACCTTTGGCATGTCAGGGTCGCCCACAGAGTTGATGAAAATTTATCGACTGACTGCTGAAGACATTGCTGAAAAGATTAGAAACAATCTTCATTAATATACAAATCTCTCGATGATATACTTTGAAAATGTCTCTAAGTTTTATGATTACCACACAGTCTTAAAGTCTGTATCTTTTACAATTGAAAAGGGTGAAATGCTCTTTATCACTGGTCCAAGTGGGGCAGGCAAATCAACTCTCTTAAAACTCATTTATAAAGGTGCGGATTTTGATGAAGGAGAGATTGTTGTAGGTAATTACAAATTATCCCAGATAAGAACATCAGAGATACCAAATTACAGGAAAAACATTGGTATAGTCTTTCAAGATTTTAAACTACTAAAAAATCTATCGGTCTATAACAATGTAGCCTTGGCATTGAGGATCAGAGGCTTATCAGAGAGGGAGATAAAAGCAAGGGTTTCAGAGGTTCTTAAGAGGGTAAATCTCAGACACCTTGCAGAGAGTAATCCAATGGCACTATCTGGTGGTGAACAACAAAGAATAGTAATTGCAAGGGCAGTTGTAGCAGAACCACAAATAATACTTGCTGACGAACCAACAGGAAATTTAGACCCAAACACATCCATAGATATAATTAATCTTTTAAAAGACATTAATCTTAATGGCTCCACTATAATCATTGCCACCCATAGCCCCGAATTATTCAAAGATACAGGAAAACGGGTTCTAAAGATTGATGCCAGTAAGATTGTTAGAGAAATGAAGGGATAGGGTGATGTATATAACTTATAGCATAAAAACAGCCTTCAAGAGTCTTATAGATGAAAAGTGGATAAATCTGCTCTGTGTCCTCACAGTTGCCTCAAGCCTAATAATTATTATCCTAATGGGGCTATTTCTTTTTAATATTGAACGTCTTGCAGACAAATTACACGAAAGATACGGCATGGTTGTCTTTCTTGATGAAAGACTTACTGAAAATGAAATCAGATCATTATTATCAACTTTACAATCTCGTGAAGAGGTGTCAAGTGTAAGATATATATCCAAAGAATCTGCCATGAAGGAACTTAAAGAACACCTAAAAGAGATGAGTTACATATTCGATGGGCTTGATGTTAATCCTCTTACCCCTGCTGTGGAATTAAATATCAAGAAAAAGTATATCAACGCTAAAAACATCAAGGATCTCTCAAATGACTTACAAAAAATCAATGGGATTGATGAGATTTATAGTGCAGAAAAGATTGCAGAATCAATAAACTATTTTTATAGGTCTCTGACTAACCTCGGTCTAATAATAATGATTACACTAACCTCTGGTGTTATCTTTGTTATTTACAGCACTGTGAAGATCCTTTTTTACAGAAGAAAGGAAGAGATTGAGATAATAAAACTACTTGGTGCAACCAAATCTTTTATAAGAATGCCCTTTCTCATTGAGGGCAGTATAATTGGCTTTACTGGTGGATTGATAAGTATTATTGTATCTTTCCTGTTTTATTTTGCCATAACATACAGATTGGGTTCTGTATTTCCTTTTGTAGAAACTCTAATATTTCCAACAGAAGCCATTTTTGTATTTTTAATTATCGGAGCCCTTCTTGGCATTATTGGTGCCTTCATTGCTGTGGGAAGATTAAGATTTTGATATTGTTCTGAACCTATGAAGATACTGGTTATTTTGCTCATACTATCTTTTTATTGTGAGATAGTAATGTCAGCAGACCCAAAGGAAGAATATAAAAAGATACAGAGGGATTTGAGTCTTCATAAGAAAAAGCTCGAAAATGTCGAAAAAAAAGAACTTTCTGTCATCAATGAACTTAACAAGGTTCAATCAGAACTTGTCGAGATTGAAAAAAATCTTGTCAATCAAAGAAAGAGGATACAAAATATTAATGCCATGATAAGCAAGGTTGAAAAAGATATAAAGGTCTATAGCACCTCTCTTGAAATGGAGCAGACAAGGCTAAAGAAAAGACTTCGTGCCATACAAAGACATGACCCTTTAAGAGACATTACCCTTCTTATAATCAGTGGTTCTGATGTGCTTCAGACTGTTAGGGCTATTAGATATTTAAAAGACATATCTAATCTTGACTATAAATTAATACTTGCTTATAAAGGAAGCCTTAAAACACTTGCCATTGAGCAGACTGAACTAAAAAGACTCCATGATGAACTAAAAAAAGAAGAAAAAAAATTAGTCAATATCGAAGAGGATTTGGCACAAAAAAAAGAAGAGAGAGAGAGATTACTCCTAAATGTTAGAAAAGAGAAGAAATCCTTTGAGAAGATGATCGCAGACTTACAAGATGCCTCTAATCGTTTACAAAAGCTCATACAGGAAACAGAGCGTAGAGAGCGAGAATTAAGGCAGAAAAAAAAGGCTCAAAGCAAGTCTGGTGAAAAAGAAGAAAGCTCAGATGATAGTAATTTCCAAAAATACAAAGGGAAACTTCCTTGGCCAGTTGAAGGCACTGTAGTTACCCATTATGGAAGTCAGGTTGATCCAATATTTAATCTGCCTGTCTTCAGGAGTGGGATAAATATAAAAACTCCTTCAGGGGTAACAATAAAATCAGTTCATGAAGGCAAGGTAGTTTATGCCTCTGAATTTAAAGGATATGGACAGTTGGTAATCATAAGTCATGGTGGAGGTTATCACACACTTTACGGTAATCTATCAAAGATAACTGTAAGAAACGGTGCAGATGTCAAAGAGCATCAGGCAATTGGAGAGTCTGGGGAATCAAAAAACACAGGCTCTACAGGGCTTTATTTTGAGATTAGATACAAAGGAAAACCCCTTGACCCACTTCAGTGGTTAAAAAGGGGATAAAATTGCATAATTATAATGGAGGCATAAAAAGATGATTTCAAAAAAGAGATTGATTGCAGCAGGTATATCTGCGGTTTTAATTGTGAGCTTTTTTGTAGTTGCTCGTTGGGCGGTAACTACTGTAAATGCCCAAAGCAATTATGAGGATTTAAAGACATTTACAGAGGTACTGAGCCTTATCAAGAAGAACTATGTTGAAGAGGTCAAAAACAAAGACCTTATTCAAGGTGCTATAAAAGGACTTGTAAATAACCTTGACCCCCATTCAGGTTATCTTACACCCGAAGCATTTAAGGAGCTGCGGGTAGAGACAAAGGGTGAATTTGGTGGTATTGGCATTCAGATTGGCATCAAAGATGGAATATTGACAGTTATTGCACCTATTGAGGACACGCCTGCCTACAAAGCTGGTATTAAGGCTGGAGACAAGATACTCAAGATTAACAATGACAGCACTAAAAATATGTCCATTCACGATGCAGTGGCAAAGATGAGAGGAGCAAAAGGGACATCTCTTACCTTGACCATCTTTAGAGAAGGGATGAAGGAGACAAAAGAATATACCATTGTTAGAGACATAATAAAAATTAAAAGTGTCAAATCGAAAATTTTACACGATAATATTGGCTATGTTAAGCTCACACAATTTCAGGAAACTTCAGCAAATGATTTAAAAAAGGCACTTGATAGTCTTAAAAAAGAAGGGATGAATTCAATTATACTTGATTTAAGAAATGACCCAGGTGGTCTTTTAACCAGTGCAGTTAGTGTTACAGAGTTATTTCTTCCACCTAAAAAACTTGTAGTGTATATAAAGGGGAGAAAAGGAGAAAAGACTGAGTATTTTACTGAACTCCCAAAATCTGATTATGCAGATATGCCAATGGTAGTGCTTGTCAATCAAGGTTCTGCAAGCGCCTCTGAGATAGTTGCAGGTGCCCTCAAGGACTGGAATAGGGCTGTAATTGTTGGTGTTCAAACCTTTGGTAAAGGTTCTGTGCAGAGCCTTATACCCTTAAGTGATGGTTCAGGTCTAAGGCTTACAACTGCAAAGTATTATACACCTAAAGGCACAAGCATACAAGGTGTTGGCATCACACCTGATATCATAGTAAAGCTTGAATCAAAAGAAAAGGACTCAAAAGAACATAAAGTTATAAGAGAAAAAGACTTAGAAAAACATCTTAAAAATGAACAGATACCTGAGGAAAAATCCGACAAAGAGACTGCTCTCTTTGAAGTGGATGAAAAGGATGATAATCAACTACAAAGGGCGATAGATGTTATCAAGACATGGAGGGTCTTTAGCAAAATAGAAAAGGCAAATCAATGAGCAAAATTATTGTTGATATTGAGACCTCTGGCTATGAACTTGAATCCTTTGATAAAACTGTTCAAGATTATCTGAAAAAAAGTGCAGATACAGAAGAGGAGATTCAAAAGGTCAGGGAAAGCCTGTCTTTTTATCCTCTCACTGCGCAGATTGTCGCCATTGGACTGTTAAACCCTTATACCGATAAAGGGGCTGTATATTACAATTCAGATCAAAAATATCCCGAATACGAAAAAGATGGTATTGTTTTTGAGTGTGGCACAGAGGCAGAGATAATAGAAAAATTTTGGTCTGTTGTTAATAAATATGAAACAATTATTACTTTTAATGGAAGGGTCTTTGATGCCCCTTTTTTGATAATTCGCTCAGCAATTCATAGGATTAAGCCTACAAAAAACCTTATGCCTAACAGATTCTCTGATGAGCATATTGATTTACTTGATAGATTGACCTTTTTTGGTGCCACAAGAAGATTTAACCTTGATACATGGTGTCATGCCTTAGGTATTGATAGCCCTAAGTCAGAGGATATGAATGGTTATAAGGTGCCAGAAATGTTTAAGGCAAGCAAAATTCAAGAGATTGCAGAATATTGTGTTCTTGATTTGAGGGCTACAAAAAAGCTCTTTTTCCTTTGGCTTGAATATGTCAAGTAGTCTATTAAAACCCAACATCAGTGATAGAACTGAGAACTTAATAGAATCAAGTAGGAAGGGGTGGTGAGGAATTTTTATACGACACCTTATAAAAAAAATCTTGAGAAACTTTAGCAAAAGGCATTGCATTATAAAGAATAAAGCAAAATTAAAATGAAATCGTCGGATTATAAAAATTCTGAAACAGCCCTTCCTATCGCTATTTTTGGGTTAAAAGCCTTATTACATGTTTATCATCTCAAAAGACTTTACAAATAACAATCCTTCAATTAGAAGGATAGGTATTATCATAGCATTCTTAACCGGCTTTTCTATAAACTTGTCAACAAGTTTTCAAAATATTATGGTCTTTACCCTTGTTCTTTCTTCATTTTTTCACTCTAACTTCAATACCCTTCTAAAAGAATCTTTAAAAAACAATTTCATAAAAGGGGCATTACTCTTTTATATGATTTTCATAATTGCAGTCCTGTGGAGCAAGGCACCCATTGCTGACACAATCAGTATGCTCTTAAGGATGATTCTGTTTCTATTATGTCCACTTATATATGTTTTTTTTGTGGTAAGGGAAAATGTAAAGGCCTTCTTTTTAGGTTTTGCCTTATGTGTGTTAATTTCAGTTTTTTTATCGCTCTTTTCTGATTTAAGCGGGCTAAATTTTTATCTTCAAAATACAGGCTTGCACACTGAAATTAATGGATTCAAGATTGACCTATTTAGAGGTCATACCTATCAAAACTATTTCTCTGCACTACTTACAGCCTCTTTAATAATATTAATTTTGGAAGGTTTCATCACAAAGAGGAGTCATAAAATAATAATTATTTCTCTAATTGCAATTATATTTGTGAATGTATTTTTCTTTGTAACAGGCAGGACAGGGCATATACTTTATTTATTTATGCTATTGATTATTGCCTTGTATTATATGAACTGGAAGAGAATAATAATTTTTACATTAATCTTGCTTTCTCTATCGGCAATAATTATTTACTCATCTTCAAATATTAGAAGTGGAATAAGTAATGCGGTAAATGACATAAGGTCTTATGAAGCAGGCTATGCCAATACTTCTCTTGGCTTGAGAATTACCTTTTACAAAAATAGTCTCAAAATAATCTCAGAATCACCTATCATTGGACATGGCACAGGGAGTTTTAAAAGTGAATATGAAAAATTAAAAGATGAAGTAATGACAAGTGTTGGTAATCCACACTCTGATTATCTTTGGTTTGCTGCTGAGATTGGTTTATTGGGCTTGGGTGTTTTTATAGGCTTTTTGTATCTATCCCTTTATCAGTCATTTTACACAAAGATGCCCTATAAACTCATGGCAACGATATTGATTGTCACATATATAATATCATCAATTAATAACTCCTTTTTCACTGATAACCTTACAGGGCAGTTTTTTATACTTGCCTTATGTGCCTTACTTTCAAGGAATGAATTGATTAAAACATCATGATTAGTATAATCACTGCCATTTTTAATCAATTAAATATAAACAAACTCTTTTGGGAAAGTATAAAAAAATACACCCACCACCCCTTTGAATTATTAATCATTGACAATGGTTCAACTGATGGTAGTGTTGATTTTTTTAAATCAATTGGTGCAAAGGTTGTTTTAAATGGGGCTAATTATTCCTATCCTTATTGTCAGAATAAAGGCATTGAGTTAGCCCAATATGACTATCTCGCCTTTTTAAACAATGACATAATCGTCTCACCTAAATGGGACTTAAGGTTGATAGAAAATATGAAAGTCAATAACCTTCAAATTGCTACTGTCTGCGGAATTGAGAATATAGAGAATAAAAATGCTACAAGAAGGCTTAAAAACAGATGGAAGTTATACAGAAATCTTCTCAAGGTCTTTGGTCATAGTCAATTAAATCTCAGACTTTCACACAAACTCATGTATGGAGATTGGGAGGGCTTTTGTAACAATCGTTATAGGAGATTTAAAGGACAAATAAAAGAGGGTTTTGTAGGCAGTGCTATTTTAATGAAAAAAGACGCCCTTGATAAGATAGGCCTATGGGATGAGAGGATACAGGCAGCAGACTATGACCTTTACTTGCGAAGCAAAAAGAGAAGCATTGAATATAAAGACATAAAACCAACGAACATATGCTTAGATGTTTATGTGCATCACTTTATTAGGATAACCCTGAGCGCAAACCCCCCTGAGTTTAAAGACAAAGAAAGGCTTATCTCCTTAGAAGAAAAATGGGATAAAGACTCTTTGAGATATTTACAAAATATAGATGACTAAATTCAAGTATGCACTTGCCACCTTAAAATAGCGCTTAGGAAGGGCTGTTTCAGGATTTTTATAAT
>DUZI01000051.1 GCA_013349595.1 Nitrospirota bacterium | reverse complement strand
TCATGCAAGGCGGAGAGTATTATACCATTTATTAGGTCATCTATATAGATAAAAGTATAAAGACAATCTCCCCAATAAAAAGCCAAATTGTGATTAATTAATTTAAAAAAGACTAAAAAATCCCTATCCCTTGGACCATATACAACAGTAGGTCTTAAGATAGTTATTGGGATGTTATTTCTAACTCCATAGACCAGTTCCTCGCCCTTTAATTTAGATAAGCCATAATTGGATACAGGTCTTGGTAGGCTTTCTTCTGTAAGAGGTATGTTATCGTTTGCAGAACCTACAGCTGATAAACTACTAATATGGACAAATCTCTTGAGTGATTTGCTTTTTAATAATATGGCAGAAACTAAGTTTTCTGTAACTGTTACATTTGACAGGAAAAACTCTTCCTTTGAATTAGCCTTTGTTAGCCCAGCAAGGTGAAAGACATATTCGTAATCATCATCTAAATCCCTTAACTGCTCAGGATTAAGGCAATCTGCCTTAAAGAGCCTTATATTTCTGACATCTTTTAGAAATTTTAGGTTGCCCTTGTCTCTTATAAGACAAGTTACCTCAAAGCCTTCTCTTATTAATCTTTCTACTAAATGACTTCCAATGAATCCTGTCCCACCAGTTACAAGGGCTTTCATGCTCTCCTAACCTTTAGGAGCAAACCTTTTACAGATTCAACTACTACCTCTGAATTGACATCTATGGGTGTATCTGAACGGGCATTCCATATCTCGCCATTTATATAAACCTTACCACTATTATTATCAATTGGTTCTTTGGCAATACCAAGTTCTCCAATCATAGCTTCAATCCCCATTACTGGTTTTGACTTATAGGCCTTATATGCCAGTCTAAAGGTGATTATGAAAAAAACTGCACTTACAAGGGCAGATGGAATGATGATAGAAAGAGATAACCTCATAAATGGTTCAGCAGAATCAAAAAGCATCATTGAGCCAAGAATGATAGAGGCAATACCTCCAACTGTCAAAAGACCATAAGAAACAATCTTAATCTCAAGTAAAAACAAGACAAGCCCTGCAAGTATGAGCAGAAGTCCTGCATAATTAACAGGCAGGGTCTGAAAGGAATAAAAGGCAAGGATTAGACTTATTACACCAATCACACCTGGAAATATAGAACCTGGATTTGTAAGCTCAAAGAATATACCATAAAAACCAATAAGCATAAGCATATAAGCCACATTGGGATCACTAATAAAATCTAAAATCTTATGTCTCACTCCCTTTTCTTCATAGATTAATTTGGCATTTTTTGTCTCTAAAGTTTTTTCCCCAAAGGCAGTCTTTACAACACGTTTATCAATTGCCTTTAAAAGTGAGTTCATATCTTCAGCAATCAGGTCTATTACCTTTAACTTAAGGGCTTCTTTTTCTGTTATAGATTCACTTTTTCTCACTGCCTTTTCAGCCCACTCAGCATTTCTGCCGTGACTTTCTGCGATTGACTTTATGTAGGCAGAGGCATCATTTACCGCCTTTTCTGCCACAGTCTTGTCCATCTTCTCTCCAACTGCTACTGGATGAGCTGCACCCATATTTGTTCCTGGTGCCATTACAGCCACATGGGCAGATAGGGTAATAAAGACCCCTGCAGAGGCAGCCCTTGCACCAGAAGGCGATACATAAACAACAATAGGTATAGGGCTTGCACTTATATCCTTAACAATACTTCGCATAGAGGTATCAAGTCCACCAGGGGTATCAAGTTCAATAATTAATAAATTTGCATTTTTATCCCTTGCCTTTTGTATAGAGCGAGAGACAAACTCAGCTGAGGCTGGATTGATAACGCCATTAATCTTGATTACATGAACAACAGGCTGGGTCTCTGTAGAATAAATGGGACTTGCCAAAAAGATAAAGACTATGAAGAAATAAAAATAAATTTTTTTCATGAAAAATTATACCATAAAAAGGCCAAATAACTATTGTCCCTAAAATAGCCCCAAAAATAGCGATAGGAAGGGCTATTTTAAGGTTTATAATGCAATGCCTTTTGCTAAAGTTTCTCAAGATTGTTTCTATAAGGTGTCGTATAAAATTTTCACCAATCATTACTACTTCTTGATTTTGTTAAGTTCTCAGTTTTATCGCTGATTTTGGGGTATTGTAAAGGGTTTTTGAAAAAAGGTATTAATTCTCTTTTATGATAGAATATTGAGCAGATAAATGTAGGGGGTAATGTCAAAAAAGCGTAATAGTGAAAACATTTTTTTCTGTTTCCTCTGTGGTTAATTTTAAAAATAGAAGAAAGGAGAAATAAATTGATTGAAGATTTAAGAAAATCAGAGACTTGGCGGGTCTTCAGGATAATTTCAGAGTTAGTTGAAGGATTTGAGACTTTGCATAGAATAGGCCCTTGTGTAAGCATCTTTGGGAGTGCTCGTATGACTGAAGATTCTATATATTACTCTCAGGCTTATTGTCTTAGTAAGATGCTCGCTGATGCAGGTTTTAATGTCATTACTGGCGGAGGTCCTGGTATCATGGAGGCAAGTAGTAAAGGTGCCTTTCATGGTAAAAAGGGCAAATCAATAGGATTAAATATTGAACTACCCCTTGAACAAAAACCCAATCAATATCAGGAAATATCACTAAATTTTAGATATTTTTTTGTAAGAAAATTAATGTTTATAAAATATGCAATGGCTTATGTAATATTTCCTGGTGGCTTTGGGACAATGGATGAGTTTTTTGAATCACTCACATTAATTCAAACCAAAAAGGTTGAGAGACACTTTCCTGTTATCTTATTCGGAAAGCAGTATTGGCAAGGATTATTAGATTGGATAAAAGATGTGTTAATCACAGAAAAGACTATTTCTAAAGAAGATATGGATATAATTCACTTAGCTGAAAGCCCAGAAGAGGTTTTTGAAATACTTAAAGAGCATCACAGACTCTTTTGGAAAGATTCATAAATTTAAATTAGTGAAAGGGGCTGGAATCTATATACATATACCCTTTTGTATAAAAAAATGTCATTATTGTGACTTTTGTAGTGTCCTGTATGACCATACCCTGCTTGACCTTTATGTGGATACCCTTATCAAAGAGATTGATTATAGGAGAGATGAGACTTGCCTTATTGATTCAATATATTTCGGTGGTGGCACTCCTTCTCTGCTTGATGATTATCAAATTTCAAAGGTCTTGGAGACAGTAAACAATGCCTTTACAATTAATAAAAACTGTGAGATAACCCTTGAGGCAAATCCAGCAAGTTATGATTTAAATAGGGCAAAGAGATTAATAAAGAGTTGTATTAACAGGATTAGTATTGGTATCCAAAGCCTAAATGACGATGAATTAAAGATACTTGGTAGGATTCATGATAAGAAAAAGGCTGTAGAATCAATAGAAATTGCAAAAGATGCAGGATTTAAAAACATATCTGTTGACCTTATCTATGGGGTTTCAAATCAAGACTTATTGTCATGGTCAAAGACACTCAAAGAGATTATTAGTCTTAATCCCCAACATATTTCAACCTATGAACTTACTTTTAATGAAAATACCCTAATATCTAGAGACAATAGATTGCAAAAGGCATCTGAAGAAGTAATTGAAAAAATTTACTTATATACCGTTCAGTTTTTGACAAAGTCTGGTTTTATTCATTATGAAATATCAAATTATTCAAGAGAAGGATTCCATTCAGTACATAATATGAATTATTGGACAAGGGGGAAATATATTGGATTTGGAGTTTCAGCCCATTCTTTTGATGGCTTTAAGAGAAGTGCAAATACCTCTGACATAAATGATTACATAGCCCTGATAAATGATAATAAAACTGCCACAAAAGACATGGAATACATTGATGAAGAAAAGGCTAAGGAGGAACAGATATTTCTTGGCTTAAGGACTATAAATGGTATAAATAAAGAACTCCTTAAAGGCAAAGATGGCATAATCAACAGACTTTATAGGGGCGGATTGATAGAGTTTTTTGACGACAGGATAAGGCTTACATCAAAGGGCCTTATCCTGTCTAATGAGATTATTTTGCAGGTATTGTGACAAATGTAGAGACTTTACCTCTTAAAATCAACAAAAGGACATCCTTATTTTTCTCTATCTTTGATACTATCTCATTGTAATCTTTTATGCCTGTGACAGCCTTTCTGTTGATTTCCATAATTATATCCCCTCTGTTAATGATTCCAAGGGCAGGGCTGTTTTCTTCAACAGAATTCACTATTACCCCTTTAATCTTTTTGGTAATACCAAGTTTCTGTAATATCTCATCAGTAACCTCTTGCACAGCTACTCCCTTAAAGGCGTTATCAAGGATGCTTGAAGGTGTAATAGTTGCCTTTGTTGTATCTGATGGGAGTTCACCAATTTCTAACTTTATTGTCATTGGCTTGCCATCTCTTATTATCTTAAAAGTAGTCTCTTGTCCTGGTCTTGTCAATGCCACAAGGTTTTTTAGTTGTGAGGGATTTTCTATCTTTTTGCCTTCAAATTCAACAATTACATCACCTCTTTTAAAATTAGCCTTATCAGCAGGGCTATCATCAACTATCTCGACAACAAGGGCACCATTTTCATCCCTAAGACCAAATTGCCTTGCCAGTTCTGAATTTAACGCCTGTATTTGAACGCCAAGCCAGCCCCTAACCACCTTGCCCTCATTTATAATACTATCCATGATGTTCCTTGCCATGTTTGATGGTATGGCAAAACCAATACCCTGATAACCACCACTTCTGCTTAATATTGCAGTATTGATACCCACTAATTCACCACTTGTATTGACAAGGGCACCTCCTGAATTACCCGGATTGATTGCTGCATCAGTCTGAATAAAGTCTTCGTAATCTGTAATACCCATCCCTGATCTGCCAAGGGCACTAACAATACCCATTGTGATTGTGCTACTTAATCCAAAGGGATTCCCAATGGCAAGGACAATCTGTCCAACCCTTAATTTATCAGAATCCCCCCAAGTAATGGCTGGCAAATCTGTCTCATTAATCTTAATCACCGCAATATCAGTCCTTGAATCAAGTCCTACCACCTTGCCTTTTACCTCTTTACCACCTGATAGTCTTACAATAATATCCTCAGCACCATCAATGACATGATTATTGGTCAAGATATAACCATCTTTTGAAACAATCACACCGGAGCCAAGATTTGTAACCTTTCTTTTTTGTTGTCCTCCATCACCAAAAAATCTTCTAAAAAATGGATCGTCAAAAAAGGGATTGTTTTGCTGCCTCACTGTCTTGGTGGTAGAGATATTAACCACAGACCTCTTTGCCTTCTCTGAGATATTTGCCATTGCATTACCAAGGTCAGCAAGGGCATCTTTTGATGTCCCACAGTAAGCATCAGTCTTTAAAAGAAATAAAAAAAGCAGAATAAAACAAAGTATTTTTCTCACTTACTTACCTCCTGTTTTTAGTTAATGTTTAAAAAAGATCACTCTGTTGAACAGTATTATTATAACAAGATCCAGTGATAAGGATAATCCTCTCCCAAAAATACCGATAGGAAGGGCTGTTTCGGAGTTTTTATAATCGACGATTTCATTTTAATCTTGCCTTGCTCTTTATACCCAAAATCGACGATAAAACTAAAAAGCTTAGTAAAATCAGCAAGTAAGATAGGAAGGGCTGGTGTGGAATTTTTATACGACACCTTATAAAAAAAAGTTCCTAGGGCTTTGTCATAAGGCATTGTTTTAAATGTATAAATCAACAAAAATAAAATTTGTCGATTATAAAAATCCTGAAACAGCCCTTCTTATCGCTATTTTAAGGTTTATAATGCAATGCCTTTTGCTAGAGTTTCTCAAGATTTCTTAGATAAGGTGTCGTATTTTTTACCAACCCTTCCTACTTGATTTTATTAAGTTCTCAATTCTATCGCTGATTTTGGGCCCATCTTTATCGCTGGATTTGGGATTATATAACGCGCCTGAGAGGACTTGAACCTCCGACACACGGCTCCGGAGACCGTTGCTCTATCCACTGAGCTACAGGCGCTTTATTATATTTTCTGTATGTATTTTTTTAAAAAACAATCCTGTTATTCACCAATAATCTTTACAAGAGCCCTTTTTTTTCGCCTTCCATCAAACTCTCCATAAAAAATCTGCTCCCAAGGACCTAGATCTAATCTCCCATTTGTAATTGCAACCACAACCTCTCTACCCATTATTTGTCTCTTTAAATGTGCATCTGCATTGTCTTCACCAACATTATGACGATATTGCTTTGTTGGTTCATGGGGTGCAAGTCTTTCAAGCCAAACCTCAAAATCGTGGTGAAGACCTGATTCATCGTCATTAATAAATACAGAAGCAGTAATATGCATAGCATTTACAAGGACAAGTCCTTCTATGATAGCACTCTCTATGAGACATTCATTGATTTGTGGAGTAATATTAATAAATGCCCTCCTTGTGGGGACATTAAACCAAAGTTCTTTGCGATAACTCTTCATCTACTCACCTCTAAATGTAAATTTTTAAAATAATAATTATAACCTAAATCACATATTTATCAATTTTCCCTAAAATTAGCGATAGAACTGAGAACTTAACAAAATCAAATAGGAAGGGTTGTGTGGAATTTTTATACGACACCTTATAAAAAAAAACTTCCTAGGGCTTTGTCATAAGGCATTGTTTTAAATGTATAAATCAACGAAATTATAAATAAAATTTGTCGATTATAAAAATCCTGAAACAGCCCTTACTATCGCTATTTTAAGGCGAATGTTTAATTGTAAAGTGAATTATGCCATAATAGATATCCTTAAAGAAAGGCTTTTATAAATCAACACCTAATAAATGCTAATAGAATTTCTAACATATCTTGTCCTCATCTTTGGCGTTTCAGCCTTTGTAGTGTTTCTTCTACAAAGAATCAAACTACCTTCAATTATTGGCTTTTTAATGGCAGGACTATTGATGGGACCACATGGATTTGAGTTAATCAAAGATGTCCATACTGTTGAAATATTGGCAGAGATTGGCGTCATTTTACTTATGTTTACAATAGGACTTGAATTTTCGTTAAGAAATCTTATGATGTTAAGAACCGCTGTCTTTGGTGGGGGTTTTCTACAAATAACATTTACAACTATAATAATCTTTGCAATGAGTTATTGGATTTACAACAATCCAATCAATAATGCAGTTTTTGATGGTTTTCTTGTCTCCTTAAGCAGCACTGCCATAGTGATAAAGCTTTTAATGGATAGGGCTGAACTCAATACCCCTCATGGCAGGACATCTGTTGGTATATTGATATTTCAAGACCTTTGCGTAGTTCCATTTATGTTGCTTGTTCCTATGTTAAGTGGAACTGGTGGTGGTATTACTTCTTTTTTATTAACAATCCTAAAGGCAGGGGGGGTTATTATTTTAGTCATCTTATCGGCAAAATGGGGTGTTCCCCATTTATTACATGAAGTAGTTAAGACAAGGAGTAGAGAACTTTTTTTAATAACAATCATACTTCTATGTCTTGCCACTGCCCTGCTCACACAAAAACTCGGCTTATCTCTTGCATTAGGCGCCTTCTTGGCAGGTATAGTTATTTCAGAATCAGAATATGCCTCACAGGCAATATCTGATGTATTGCCATTTAAAGAGAGTTTCACAGGCTTATTCTTTATCTCTGTTGGTATGTTGATGAATATCTCCTTTTTTATTGACAATTCTATGAGTGTAGTCACATTGGTTTTAATATTTATAGTTGTAAAGGTCATATCTGCAACATTGGCTTCAATATTGATAGGAGGGAATGTAAGGCACTCAATTCAAACAGCCTTCTATCTGGCACAGATTGGGGAATTTTCCTTTGTCCTTGCAATAGAAGGCAAGACTCACGGTCTTATAGATGACTCATTATATCAAGTTTTTTTATCTGCCTCTGTATTGACCATGATTTTAACTCCTTTTATGATAGGCTTGTCAGCAAGGGTATCTCAATGGGCAGCCTCAAAGGGCATTACCAAGCGATTAGAAAGGATACATCAGGTAGCAAGTCATCATACTGAAGGTATCAGAAAGGAAAAACATGTCATTATAGTTGGCTTTGGTTTAAATGGTAGAAATATAGCCTCTGTTTTGAAGGCATCCAATATACCCTATGTCATACTTGAACTCAACCCAAGCACTGTCAGAAAGATGAAGAAGCAAGGCGAACCAATATATTACGGCGATAGCACAAGTATGGAAATACTTCATAAGATAGGAATAGATCATGCAGATGTCCTTGTGGTAGTCATATCTGACGCACCTGCTACAAGAAAGACAGTTCAAATAGCAAGAAATATGAGAAAAGATATTCATATCATTGTCAGGACAAGATTTCTTGCAGAGGTTGATGAATTGATAAAAATAGGTGCTAATGAGGTAATTCCTGAGGAATTTGAGACCTCTGTTGAAATCTTTTCAAGGGTGCTTCATCACTACCATGTCCCTAATAATCTTATAAAAGAGCAGATTGACAATATAAGAAAGGATAACTACCGTGTCTTAAGGACAACAACCCTTCCTACAAAGACTTTGTCCGAAAGATATAAGTTTATAAGTGAAATGACTACAGAGACTTTTTTGATAAAAGAAGGTTCTTATGTAGCAGGTTTTACAATCAAAGAACTTAACCTTCGTTCAGAGGCTGGTGCTACTATAATAGCACTACAAAGACAGGATAAGATTATCCAAAACCCTACCCCTGAAATCATTTTACAAGAGTCTGATTTGCTGTTACTCATTGGCTCTAAGGAACAATTATCAAAGGCGATTAATTACCTCTCTTCAGACAAACTAATACTTAAGCAATACCATTAGTAACTATCTTTCTAATTAAATATATTGTTGATAAACAACAATACTGTTAATTTATAAGCTTTTTGATGAGCTTGAATCAGTATAACATGGCTTCAAATAAGGGGAATTGGTAGGTTTCTCATGGAAAATCACCCTAGTTAGTTTATTTTAGACATAAAAATTAACTTAACTAATATTCTTAAAAACAAATTTGTCTCACTTGGTAGTCCTGATGAGCAATATCTAACTCGATACCTTTTTTGTATCTTTTTTTGACAAATATTGCTTATTTAAAAAAGCCCGACTTAGATTCTAATGCATCATAATCTCTCGACTTTACCATGAAAGGAAACACATAAGATAATGTCTCGTTTTCGTAGTCAAAGGATACCCTTATTTGCCATTGACCAAAATCTTCTATGTCAATTTTAGCCGCATATTTTGAACCTTCCATAGGTTTAGCCTCTTCTGTCCAATCAAATCTTGTTGTATGTGGTCTTGTCCTTGTGACCGAAATATTATTTAATTTAACAGGTTGTCCTTCTTTATTAATGATGGTAAAAATAAACTGGTTGGCACCCTTTGCAAGACCTTTTGTCTCAGTTGTTACTATTAATTTCTGTTTTTTGCCTGAATCTTATCCCAAT
>DUZI01000050.1 GCA_013349595.1 Nitrospirota bacterium | reverse complement strand
CCTTCTGTATAACCACAAATACTTGAATATTTTCTGTCAATCGTTATGTCCTTCAGATTATTTAACCCTGAAAATATCGATACCTTGCTAAATTTACTTACCCCAGTCAGAAAGACAAACTTGATATTCCCATCCTGCCCCTTTATCACTGAGTAAAAGTTCTTAAGCCCCTCCCTCATCTGTATCGCTATCTCTGACTCTGTTATATTGTCAAGTATTGGTTTGTCATATTCATCTATCAGTATGACTACACCTTGTCCATATTTTTTCTTTAAACCTTCTATTAGTTGTGAAAAACATGCAGGTATAAATTCATTGTCCCTACAGGTGATACCAAACCTTTCTTGATTCTTTATAAGTTGCTCAACAATCCATTTGTCTAATTGCACTCTGTCTTTACAAACTCCCTCTGCAAAGTTTATATGTATCACTGGATATTTAATCTCCCAATCCCACTCGTCATAGATGTAAAGTCCTTTAAATAACTCTTTATTGCCCTCAAAGGCTTCTTTTAAGGTGTCAATAAATAAAGATTTACCAAATCTACGAGGACGGGATAAAAAATAGTATTTACCTGTATCTACAAGTTCATAGACATAACATGTCTTGTCAACATAGACATAGCCATTGTTGATGATTTCTTTAAGTGTGCTAATTCCAATGGGGAGCTTCTTTTTCATGCAGAATATTGTGAATATAACCGTATGATTTGTCAATTGGTTTTGATTATCCCAAAATTAGCGATAGAACTAAAAAGCTTAGTAAAATCAGCAAGTAAGATAGTAAGGGCTGGTGAAGGATTTTTATACGACAAAGTTCCTTGGGCTTTGTCATAAGGCATTGTTTTAAATGTATAAATCAAAATTATAAATAAAATTTGTCGATTATAAAAATCCTGAAACAGCCCTTCCTAAGCGCTATTTTAAGGGATTATTTTGTAGAAAAGAAGGGTAGGTGTTGTTATTCCTAACTCACTTGCCCGTATTTCTTGTTTAGTCAGGTTTTTAGGGGCTTTTAGTATTAGTAACGGTAACATATCCCAACTCCAAAAAAAAGGGGAACTTCTTACAAGCCCCCCTTTGTTAAAAGGCAAATTACTAACTCATTTTATCGCTATTTTCAACCATTTCCCATACACCACAGGGACATATGCCTGCACAGAAACCACATCCAATACACTTATCTTCATCTACAACATATTCAAATGATCCATCAGATAATTCTTTTCTACTTATGGCGCCCCAGTAACAAGTTGATTCACACATATGACAGTCTCTACAGGTAGCACATGACATACACCTATGACCTTCTTCTTCGATAGGTACTGAACTTGTGCAAGCCTCATAATATTCTGACTTAACCTTGTCATAAGATATAACTTGTTTAAATAAATTAGGCATTGGCAGACCCATTATTTGACAATGGATATTTTCTGCAGCAACCCTACCATGACCAATTGCATGTGTCACAAGCCCTAATCCTGTCACATCACCAATAGCATATACCTTTGGATCTGAAGATTGGTAGTATTCATTAACAGTTACCCAGCCCCTTTCGGTATGTATCTCTGGTATTAAAAAATCAAGACTTGGCACATCACCAATGGACATAATCACAAAATCTGCATCTATATAGGTTCCATCTTTGAAATAAAGCCTTGAGGAGTTTTTATCAAACCTCTCTGTAAATCTGGGCCAAATTATCTCTGTGCCTTTTGCTTTGGCTATTTCCATTTCCTTTCCAAAGGCTGCAGGTTTTTGTATGTCAATAGCCGTTACCTTTACTGCACCCATGTTAAATGCCTCTGAGGCAACATCCATTCCAACATTACCAGCACCTATGATTACTACCCGTTTACCTTCAAGAGAAGGTTTAATCCCTGTGTTAATATTTCTTAAAAAATCATAGGCAGAGATAACATGCTCAGAGCCGGGGAAATTGACCATCCTTGGCTTATGAGCCCCACAGGCTATAACAACTGATTCATATTCATTATAAATGTCTTTAAATAATTCCTTATCAATCAATGTATTTAGTTTTACTTCAATACCAAGTTCTAAAAACCTCTCTCTTTCTTTTTCAAGAATCTCTCTTGGCAATCTCTCATGGGGGATACAGAGTTCAAGCTTTCCACCCATCTTATCTGATGCCTCAAAGAGTGTTGCCTTATGTCCTTTTATTGCTAACTGCCATGCCGCACTCATTCCAGCTGGTCCAGCACCAATTATGGCTATCTTTTTATTTGTTGCTGGTGCCTTTTTAGGTGCACCGATATTAAGCGAAAGACTGCCCATCCTATCAATATCAAGAGGTTTGTCTATAGAACCTCTTGTGCAGCTTTGCATACAGAGATTTGGGCAAATCTCACCACAAACAGTGGCAGGAAGTGGAGAGTATCTTAATACGAGTTCTAATGCCTCATTTAACTTGCCTTGTCTGATTAGAGAAGCCCTCTTGTGTGAGGGTATATGAGTAGGGCAGGCATAGGCACAGGGTGGGGCAAATTTTTCATTTTCCCAAACAGGTTTAACCCTTCTGTCTGTCCCAGTAGTGATATAAGGCAATACGGAAAAATCATGGTCAACATATTCAGCAAATAGGCCTCCTTTACCAACCTCTTTTTCCCAAACATCTTTTTTGAAGTCTGCTGTGGATATCTTAAACCACTTTCGTCCTCTCTTCTCTTGAGGGGTGTAGGCAACTAACTTTTTCCAAGATTCAATATTTGCAGTAAGTTCTTCATAATAGGATATTCTATCTATTGCCTCAAGATAGGGTTTCATATTTTCCTTTAACCACTGCCAATCCTGTTCGCTCAAATCAAGGAGCTTTACATCTCTTTCGCTATAACCCTGAATATTACCTCTAAAGTATATAGTCCCACCAACCATTCCAACACAGGGACGGTATCCAAGTATATTATCTGGGTTTCTTGGATTCACCCCACAGATAACAGCAATACCACCTGCCTTAAATTCAGCAAAGGAGTCACCAACATTTCTGAAATACCAAGATTGAGGAGGTTCAAAACGGGGATTTCTTTTTGTCATAGTATCACAACGAGCTCCTCCACTACCTTGAACATAAAGCTTGCCTTGGGCAGCGGCGTTGAAGGCACCATTTGTTACATCTCCAAGGATAGTTATATTAGCCCCACAATTTATCCATCCCACATCATCAGAAACGCTATTTTTAACAATAATATCAGTGCCAAACATGCCCATACTTCCAAGTCTCTGCCCAACTGGTCCTTCAACGATTATTTTTATAGTCTTTTCCCTTGGCCAAATCCTTCCACCAATACCATGTTGTCCATCTGCATATACATGTATTTCTTCAGCACCTTCTTTTACTGCTAATTGAATATATTCTTCTAATATCCTTGAAGGCACCCTGTTTCCACTAATAAAGCCCTTAATAATTGCCTTTGTCCCTTCAAGTGTCAAAATACTTTCTGTTTGTTGTTGGTTAGAAGACCTTGTTTTTGTTTTACTCTTAACAGGCATAGTTTATCTCCAATCTTTCAGCCATTGCTTTATCGTCAATACTCAAGCCATCGGACATTCCGATTGGCAACTCTGTGCTCCTGCCCATTGGGGCAAAGATCTTTTTTAACTCCACATCTGCAGACTTGAAAACCTCTACAACCCTTTCTGCAATCTTTGCGGAATCAAGTCTTCTGTAAAGTCTTGGATCTTGAGTGGTGATACCCCTTGGGCACTTTCCTGTATTACACAAATTACAACGATTATATTCATCACCAAGACAATCAGCGGTTGCTTGCATAATATACTTACCAATAGATACTGCTGATGCACCCAGCATGATCAAGGCTGCTGCATTTGCTGCTAAGTTGCCTTTCTTTCCAACTCCACCTGCAGCAATTAGGGGGAGTTCATTTTGTTTGCCTTGTTTTACAAGGTCAAGGTAACAATCTCTAAGATTTGATGCAATGGGATGTCCCATCTTATCCATTGATACATTATAGGCTGCACCTGTGCCTCCATCTTCACCATCAATGGATAGGGCTGCTGCATAAGGGTTTCTTGCAAGATTATTAAGAACTGCACGAGCTGTCTTAGTGCCAGAAATCTTGGGATATACAGGCACCCTAAAACCCCATGCCATAGACATTGACTGTATCATCTTTGCTACTGCCTCTTCTATAGAATATTTGGTTTGATGGGTTGGCGGTGAGGCTAAGTCAACATACATGGGCACGCCCCTTATACCAGCTATGAGTTTTAAGACCTTTTGAGCCATCAATAGACCACCGTCACCAGGTTTAGCACCTTGACCATATTTAATCTCAATCCCTGCAGGGTCTTCAACCATCTTGGGAATGCAGTGAACTATCTCATCCCAGCCAAAATAACCTGAGGCAATTTGTATAATAAAGTATTTTAAAAATCTTGACTTTAAAAGTCTTGGTGGCATGCCACCTTCTCCAGAACACATTACAACTGGCATATTCTCAACTTCATTAAGATATGTTATCCCCATAGCAAGACCTTCCCACATAGGCGGTGAAAGTGCCCCTACTGACATACTGCCTATCATCAAGGGATAGATTTCCCTAACTGGTGGTATAAATTGATCCCGTGATTTATCTATTATAAGACTGTCGTTGTCAACTGTAAGCGGAAGTGATTCTGGTGACATTATCCTGCCCAAATATGTGCGAACCCTGAACTCATGCCTGCCTGCATCAAGGGCAGGGTCAGTCAGCATAGAAATTCTTGTAAATTTTATCCTGTCCAGAGTGGAGATAGAGGGGTCATTTCTCCTGCCACCTCTTTTATATCCATCTCCGCCTTTGTTTTTGTAATGGAGAAATTTATTTTGAGGGTTAAATTCAGGAAAAATGGCTTCATTGGGACATACAAGACTGCAAACCGCACAACCAGTGCAATACCTCTCCATGTCATTTACCTGCTCAATTACATGAACTACTTTTCTAATTGCCTTTGGAGTAGGTATTGCCCCTTCTGATGAGACAACTCTCTGAACCCTTACAGAAGGCACTATTGCCTTTGAGGGACAAACAGCTGTGCACCTACCACATCTCTTACACCTATCATCACGCCAATGGATGATATAGGGCATCTCTTTTATTGTAATGGAATGATTTGAGTCAAAATTTATGCTTGCCCTTGAAGTTGATTCCATACTTTAACCTCCTTTGCATCTGGTGAGATGATTATCATATCGTATTTCATTGGGAATATATCCTTTGACCTGTCTCTATTGGGGATAATTTTATCAAGACCACATTCTTCAGACATCAAGCCATATTTGCCCTTAACACCACCAACTATACCAGGTCTAAGCTTTTTAGAATCCTGAACCATAAAACAATATCCTTCAGGGGTGAAACCAATCACCATGTTAGGTCCATCTATACAAAGGGGTCTTAATGATTGTTTGATAAGTCTTAGTGCCTCTGCATCTTTTCTATTTTGAATCTCCGAATCTTTCAAAGGGGTGATTACATCTTTGTAATAATGGAGAGGATATTTTAGTTTTTTTCTTATATAGTGAAGGATATGGGTAAAGACCTCACTGTCGCTGTTATAACCCATATATCCAGCGAAACCTCTGCTTGATAGAAATTCTTTTATAGGAACAAAGGCAGTATTCTCTCCATTTGTCATTGTTGAGTATCCTTGTATAAAGAAGGGGTGACAGGCATATAAATATATTGCATAGTTTGTGTTTTGTCTCCCCTGTGCAAGGATTATCTTTGCCTTTAAGGTATCTTTTTGTAGTCCAAAAAACTCGGCTATCTCAAGGGGATCTCCTACCTCTTTTATTGTAATAATATCAGGAAAAAAGGAAAAGGCAAAGATTGACTGATCTTTCTCACCAATCTTTCTGAGCGATAGTCGTGTGTTCATTAGGATATCTTCTTTTTCTTCAAAGCTCTTATGCTTATATGAAGCTGGATAGTCGTAAGCCCTTGCAAAGTAAAAGTCTCTTGCTTGAATCCCCTTTACAGGTTTTATCTTTGGAGACCACTGATGTTTTAATTTAAAACCAGATTTTTTCATAAAACTATCAAGTGTTTCCATACCTTTGGTAGAGCATATTCCTGAAAGAATAGGGTATTGTTTGAGTTTTTCAAACTCACCACCAAGATCCTTCAATGTAAGCCCTAATCCAGAACCGTCATGTCCCTCTTTCATGGTCTCAAGGGCTATTACGGGTTCCATTGGCGAGATGTATTCGCTTGATGTTATCGCTGAAAGTCTACACATTTCTGTCTTACCTCGTTTCTTTAATATATTTTAGTGATTGGTTTATGAATTTAAAGGCGCGAATTATATCACAACTCAATTATTATTGGCATTATTAATGGCTTTCTTTCCATTCTATTTCGAAAATATTTTTTAAGAGATGATCTTACTTTTGCTTGCAAAAGAGTAATATCTGACAATGTATCTTCTTCCATATCTCGTAATGTCTTTGAAAGTAACTCCTTAATACCATTAAGAATTTCTGATGAAGTCTCTTCAAGAATAAACCCCTTCGTTATAATCTCTGGATCGGAGATAATTTTTCGTGTCATTCTCTCTATGGTTATTAAGATTATAACGATTCCATCTTGAGCAAGCACCCTTCTATCTCTTAATACCATATCCTCTACACCACCTAGATCCTTACCATCAACATAAAGCCTGCCAGTTTTTATCTTTCCATTTAACCTTGCACCATTTTCATCAATCTCAAGGACATCACCGTTTTCAAGTATGAAGATATTTTCTCTTTTAATGCCTGATTTCTCGGCTAATTTTGTATGATATCGTAGATGCCTGTATTCGCCATGGATTGGCACAAAATACTTTGGTTTAACAAGGTTCATCATTAACTTGAGTTCTTCCTTTGAGGCATGGCCAGATACATGTATTTCTGATACCTTTTCATAAATTACATCTGCACCCCTTCTCATTAGGTGATTAATAATCTGTCCAATAGACCTTTCATTACCCGGGATTACCTTAGCTGAAAGTATGACCTTATCCCCCGGTTTAATCTTTAAAATATTGTGTTCATTTATGGCTATTCTTGAAAGAACACTCATTGGTTCACCTTGACTACCTGTGGTGAGGATTACAATTTTGTTGTCATCGTATTCATTTATATCTTCAAATTTTATCAAGGTGCCTTCAGGGATCTTAAGATAACCCAATTTGTTGGCAATATTTGAGTTGCAAACTATACTCTTACCAGAGATGGCTACTTTCCTTGAGAATTGAACGGCTACGTCAATAACCTGCTGTATTCTGTGTATGTTTGATGCAAATGTAGCAATAATGATCCTCCCCTTTGTTTTTGCAAAGATGTCCTCAAAGGAGCGTCTGACTTCTTTTTCAGAAAAGGTAAAACCACCCTTTTCTGCATTCGTGCTATCAGACATCATGAGGGTTACACCAAGTTCTCCATAATCAGTAAATCTGTTAAAGTCAAGCAATTCACCATCAACAGGCGTAGGATCTATTTTGAAGTCTCCTGTATGGATGATAATGCCAACAGGTGTCTCTATTGCCAGACCAACTCCATCAACAATACTATGGGTAACCCTGATGAATTCTACGGTGAAGCAGCCGATTTTTACCTTTTGTCGTGGTCTGACTTCATACAATTCGGCACTTTCGAACTTGTGTTCCTTTAGTTTTTCTTTGACAAGGGCAAGAGTAAGCGGAGTGCCATAAACAGGGGCATTTATCTCCTTTATGAGAAAAGGCAATGCCCCAGTGTGGTCTTCATGTCCATGAGTAAGTATAACAGCCCTGACTTTTTCCTTGTTTTCGATTAAATAAGAAAAGTCAGGTATCGCAAAATCAACGCCAAGCATGTTCTCATCAGGAAACATCAATCCTGCATCAATTACCATGATATCATCGCTATATTCAACAATAGCCATGTTCATGCCAATTTCTTCAAGACCGCCTAAAGGTATTAACTTAAGGGCAGGCATTGTATGTGATTCCTATGAATTATTTAATCTTTGCCTTTGCCTGAGAAGTTAAGGGTGAATTTGGAAACTTTACAATTAATTCTTTATATTCTGCCTGTGCTTGTTCTGTCTTGCCAGCCATTTCCCAGATAATTGCACTTTGAAAATAGGCTAAATCTTGCAGTGCTGCCCCCTTAATCTTTTTGAGGTTCTCAAGGGTGGAAATGGCCTTTTGATAGTCCTCTTTTTTCATATATATCCAAGAAAGCTTGTGATAGGCAAAAGACAGGTTTATAGGGTCAGAAAAGTTACTTATTAAATCGTTAAGTGTAGTGATTGCATCATCAAATTTGCCAAGCTCCACATAACAATTTGCAATGTATAATAGGGCATAGGCACTCTTTCTTGTGTTATAAGCATTTTTAAAGGCTTCAAGGGCTCTTAAATACATAAGTTGGGCATCATTGCCTCTTGCACCATAAAAATACTTATAACCCTCTGCCTCAAATTCAGCAGCCTTTGACTTTGACGAAGTTGTATAAATATATACAACTGATAGGATTAAAACTACAGACAAAGAGCCTACTAAAAGATATACTAAATTTTTCTGTTTTTCTCTAAATTGTTCTTTTAATTCAGTTATTGTAGTTACAATCTTTTCTTCATCTGTTTGTGGCTTTTTCTCTAACTTCAATTTACTATCCTCCCATTACTTTTTTAACAATTTCAAAAGACTTATCAAAAACCCTATCTATCTTAATTCTCGGTATGCCAGCCCCGAGTAATACCTTCATTGCAAAATCTTGTGTAATCAAGTCTGAAGGTGAGTGACTATCAGAATTTATTACTAAATCAGCTCCCATATCAAGGGCGAGTTTTGCTACATGCCCATTGCTGAGACTATGTCCCTTCCTTGCAGTAATCTCAAGGGCTATATTATTTTTTTTTGCCAATTCTATTTCCTCACCACTTATCAAACCGGGGTGGGCAAGTATATCAATTGGAGATTCAAGGGCAATCCTATTTGTCCCTTCAAAAACAGGTTCAACAAGTGTCTCTCCATGAACAATCACAATCATTGCACCTAACTGTCTTGCCCTTTTTGCAAGAGAAGGTATCATTAATGGTGGGGCATGGGTAATCTCTGCACCAGCAATTACATCTATGCGAAACATATCTTTTATAGAATAAGCAAAATCAACAATCCTTGGCACCACAAAATCAATGTTTGAGGAGTCAACATGGTCAGTAATGGCAATAGCCTTATACCCCTTGATGATTGCTCGTTGGACAAGTTCTGAGGGGACTAATTCACCATCACTAAAGAGACTATGAGTATGCAAATCAATCATAAGTTATAAAGGATACAAGAAAAAAAGCATAAAAGTAAACGATTTTCATCAATCCCAAAAATAGCGCTTAGTAAGGGCTGTTTCAGGATTTTTATAATCGACAGATTTTATTTAATTTTGCTTTATTCATTATAATGCAATGCCTTATGACAAAGCCCAAGGAACTTTTTTTATAAGGTGTCGTATAAAAATCCTTCACCAGCCCTT
>DUZI01000049.1 GCA_013349595.1 Nitrospirota bacterium | reverse complement strand
ATAACTTATCAACCTCTAAAATGCGACCTTAAGAGGGGAAATACTCATTCTACTGTAGGAGGAAACATAGACCCATCACACCCTATCGCAGGAGATTGGAATTCTAACTGGGGCAAAGTTACATTCAAAGCAGGAAATCCTATAACTGGTTCATGGGATCAAGGCAGTGGTAAGATTGGACAATTTTCAAAAGGGACGTATGATCCTTCAACAAGGATACTTCGTATATACTATTTTCAGCCTTGGAATAATGCAATTGGATGGCAAAAATTTAAACTTTCAGAAGATAGCAAAAGACTTGAAGGCAAACCAGACCAAGAGGGGGGATTTCATTGGACATGCACGAGATAGAATATATGCAAGAAGATACAGTTACTGCAAAGGTTATACTCAAAGACAGATTTATACTCGGTGAACGAAATACAATAACAGCTAATAGGCTCCCGGGGAGGGACTCGAACCCCCGACAGGGTGGTTAACAGCCACCTGCTCTGCCGACTGAGCTACCCGGGAAGGAATTAAAAGGTTATTTTTATATCAAATTACAAGGTGTTTTGTCAAATAAATTCCACTTCACCCAAAATCAGCTATAGAACTAAAAAGCTTAGTAAAATCTGCAAGTAAGATAGGAAGGGCTGGTGAAGGATTTTTATAATCGATGATTTCATTTTAATCTTGCTTTATTCTTTATAACGCATTGCCTTTTGCTAAAGTTTCTCAAGATTTCTTTTATAAGGTGTCGTATAAAATTTTTCACCAACCCTTTCTACTGTTAAGTTCTCAGTTCTATCGCTGATTTTGGGACTTCGTAAGGATATGTTAAATTTTATTAAGGGGATCCTAAATTTTTATACTCTATTCTCTGTGTAAAAAATTTGTTCTACAATACATGTGATTATCAAAATAATTTTAAGTATCAAGATAGTTAGTCTTGACTTAAAACTATAGGGAGGCAAACATGAAAGGTTTTTTTAATAAGTATCTTCATATTGATTTAACAAAAAAAAGACATAGTGATTTATTTATTGAGGACAACATCTATGAAAATTACTTGGATGGAAAAGGTCTTGCAGTATGGCTTTTATTGAAATATCAACCTCCGATGACACCTGCTTTGTCTTCAGACAATCCTTTTATTATAGGGCTTGGACCAATCACAGATACACCGATTTTTGGCTCTTCAAGATATGGCCTTTACACAAAGTCTCCACTTACAGGTATTTTCTGTGAAAGTTATAGTGGTGGAAAGGTTCCTGAAAAAATAAGTAGGTGTGGATATGATGCCATAGTAATTACAGGCAAGTCAGAAGACTTGATTTGTCTTGAGATTTATCCAGAAAAGGTAGTATTTAAAAATGCTGATGATTTAAAAGGTATGGATACCATTCAGACAGAGACTGTCCTTAATGAAAGACATGGCAAAGAATCAGGCTCAATAGTGATTGGACCTGCAGGTGAGAGACTTATTCCCTTCTCTATTGTCAGTAATGACCTTTGGCGATGTGCAGGCAGGGCAGGTGCAGGAACGGTAATGGGCTCAAAAAACATTAAGGCTATTGTCTTTAAAGGCGACATAAAAAGGCCCATTGCTGATGAAATGGCTTGTCAAGAATTTGCAAAGAAGACATTTCAAAGATGCAAAGATTTACCAACAACAAAGGCTTATAAGGAAAAAGGGACCCCTATGATGGTTGACCTACTTAATTCCTTTAATGCCTTCCCTACTCAATACTGGCATAAAGGTTTTTTTGATAAACATAAGGAGATAAACTCAGATGCCATGAGAGATAGGATGGATGTAAAGCCTCACGCCTGTGCCAAGTGTTTTACGGCATGTGGAAAACTATCAACGATAAGACAAGGACCTTTTAAAGGTCTTACAGTAGAGGGTCCTGAATATGAGACTATCTATGCCTTTGGTGGTCTCTGTATGATTGCAAATATAGAACAAATTACGTATATAAACGACCTCTGTGACAGGTTAGGAATTGATACAATTACTACGGGAAATTTAGTTGCTTTGGCTATGGAGGCATCATCGTTAGGCAAGATTAATGAACAGATAAGATATGGTAATTTTGATGATACGGTCAAACTCATCAAGGATATTGCCAATTCTGAGGGGCTCGGTGCAATCCTCTCAAAGGGCATTAAAGAGGCATCAAAACAATTAAAAATGCAAGACTTTGCCATTCATGTAAAAGGACTTGAGCCTGCTGGATATGACCCTCGTAGGTTAAAAGGCATGTCCTTAGCATATGCTACATCAGACAGAGGGGCTTGTCACTTGAGGTCAACCTTTTATAAGGCAGAGCTCTCTGGTATGATTGCACCAGAGACCTTGGACGGCAAGGTAGAATTATTTATTGACTTTGAAGATAGATTAACCCTTATGGATACCCTTATTTTATGCAGGTTTTATCGTGATTTTTATCTTTGGGTTGAATTAAGTGAGATAATAAGATTGACAACAGGTATGGATTTATCAAGGCAAAGGCTACAAGAAATAGCCCTTGATATTACAAATCTCATCAGAAAATATAATCTCCAAGAGGGCATGACCGATAGTGATAACACAATCCCTGATAGGTTCTTTAGAGAGCCCCTTGAAAATGTAAAGGATAATCTAACAAGGGATGACTTTGAAGGAATGATAAAAAATTACTACAAAATAAGAAAATGGCAATACTAAAGGCTTACTATTTCTGAGATTCAGCGATAAGGAAAAATCTCGTTCGATCAAGAACTCTGTTTTGACATTTTTAATTCTCCCTACACTAACTACCTTTTAATTTTGTTAAGTTCTCAGTTCTATCGCTGATTTTGGGTTTTGTTTTTTAGTTGCATTGGTGTATATTATATTTAACATAATTTTAATATAGAGGAGGTTAACTTGGAAACTGTTAAGGTTTTAGCAGAAAAGATTTCTCAGGCAGTAGATAAGATAAACACTTTAAAGGAAGAAAAGTCAGCTTTGACAAATAAGGTTTCTGAATTAGAGGCACTACTAAGACAAAAAGACGAAGAGATAAAAACATTACATGAGGAAAAATATCGTATTAAGGGACAAATTGAGGATTTAGTAAAAGAACTTGATGAGATTGAGGCACGATAGTAAACCCTTATGGGTAGGGCTGAGATTACCATTTTAGGACATAGATACAAAGTAAAGGGTGATTATCCACCAGAGCATATCGAAGAATTGGCTCAATATGTCAATCAGAAGATTCAAGAAGTCTATGAAAAGATGCCAAATATCACCCCATTAAAAGCGGTTGTAATTGCCTCGCTCAATATTGCAAATGAAATGAAGAAGACGAGGCGAGACTTTGACTCAATAATAAAAGATTTAAGGATCATTGAAGATAAGACTGATAGTTTTATAAAGCTTTTTGATTGAATTTATCTGAAATAACAAGTTTAGTGGTCAATAAATAAAATAATATAACCATCATTGGTTTAAACCAAAGGCCCATATGTGGCGCAATTGGTCTTACTATCTCAGGCATTGAACCTATTGATATGCAAATAACCATAAGCGCATAAACTATTCTTTTTGACAGACCTTCTTGCCAAAAGTAGACAGAAACAAGGGCAATAAAGGGTGCAATAATGACATAACTATTTTGTTCAGTCATCGGATGAAAGAGCATGAGATAGGCAGTGGCTAATGAAAAAAGCAAGATGCCTCTTAAGGGTTCATCAAACCTTTTACTTGCATAAAGCCATCCAATTAGGGTAATAAACCCAGCAAAGGCCCTCAATATTAGTGAATTAGGACCTTGAAGCGATATGCCAAAGGGTCTTAGTAATCCACTTATGTCTGCAAATCTCCTTTCACTACTAATAGCCAAAGACGACATCTCTTTTAGTGCTGACTTGTATTGACTAAGCACATAATCAGCATTGTTTATTAAAAATGGAAAGATTATTACAAAAGATATGGTTAAAATTATCCTCCAGCAGAGGTGAGGATGGCTTGACACTATAAGTGCTGTAATGATAAGACCTGTTTGTTTGAGTATTATTAAAATGGTAAGCGCAAATGATAAAGCCCACCATTTCTCTTTTAAGAGAAAATACATTATCCAGAGACATAATCCTGAAAAGGTAAGATTTGCCTGCCCATTTCTGAGTGCACCAATGGTAGGGGTAATAATGATAAGGGTAATTACTAAAAAAAGATATTCTTTATTTTTTGGATAAAATTCCCTGATAAATACATATACACCACTTACAAGTAGTGAGAGCGAAATGACCCTCCAAAGTATATCTCCCAAAGGTCTATCAAGGAGATAAAAAGGGGTATATAAATAAATAAATTGAGGGAGATAATGGAATAAAATATTTTTATCTCCATATATTTCCTTTTGCAAAAACCAATTACTTACTGCACCATAATAAACATTTGTCACTGTCCTCTTTGTAGGGTCTATATAAACCATAATGGCAACAGCAAAAATTGTCGTTATCCAAATACCTAATGCTATGGATAGATAAAGTTTCTTTTTGTCGCCTATTGTTTTTTCTGAAGTAATCATACTACGGGTAGTTCAATAATAAATATTGAACCTTTTTCACTATTATTATTCACCTTAATAGTTCCGCCATGGTCAGTTATTATCTTATGAGTAATGGCAAGACCAAGTCCTGTTCCACCCTTTATACCAGTAAAATATGGCAAAAATAACCTATCTCGATCCTCATCTTTTATCCCAATACCTGTATCTGCTATGCTGAGTAAGATTTTGCCATTGTTGTTCAATATATTTATTTCAATACTACCTGATTGATTCATTGCCTTGATAGCATTATCAATTATGTTTATAATTGCTCGTCTTATCTGCTCTCTATCAAGGCTTATATCTGGTATTTCATCTGCCTTTATATTGAATGAAATGTTTTTATAACCCTTGTATAGCAAGACAATATCATTAATTATCTCTGTAATGTTATTCATCGTTTTAACTACCTCAGGCAATTTACCAAATTGTGAGAATTCATCTACCAATCTTTTAAGGGCATCTACTTCATTAATGATAATCTTAATGGAATTGTCAAATACTTGTTCAAAATCACTATCACCTTTTTGTTTCTTTTTTATTAGTCTCTCTGCAGATAGTTTAATAGGTGTCAGTGGATTTTTTATCTCATGGGCAATCCTCTTAGCAACTTCCTGCCATGCAAGTGCCTTTTGCGCCCTTATCAATTCCGTAAGGTCATCAAAGACCACAAGAATACCCATAGATGAGTTAGTATTATAGTCCATTATATCGGATATGAATACGCTCAAAGTAAGTGAAGCACCTTCTATATTCAGATTTATCTGTCTTTGTATGTTCCTATTTTTCTTCCCCTGTATTGCCTTTACAATCCTTCTAAGTTCCTCTGACTTCATCTTCTCAAGGAGTTCATTATAGTGTTTTCCTTTTAAGTCTTCCCCAATCTTGAGTATTTCCTTTGCAGATTGGTTTATAGTTTGTATAATCCCTTCATTATTAAGGCATATAACGCCTGAACGAATCTTACTCATAATGCTCTCAAGGTAAAGTCTTCCTCTGTCTGATTCTAAATAGGCATTGTGAAGGGATTTTCTGCTCTCATTCAGTTCTATAATCATAGAGTTAAAGGATTCTGTGAGCATACCAATCTCGTCGTTACTACGAGACTTGACTTGAACATTAAAGTCTCCAGCCTTAAGAGACTCGGTTGCAAGGGCAAGTTCCTTTATAGGCGTAGTAATGCTTGATGAAATCTTTAAGGAAAACCATAAACCTGTAAAGACAATCATTAGGGTAACAAAGCCTAAAATAATAATGTAATTAATCCTCAATGGTTCTCTATAAGAGAGTATCTTTAAATACTCTTCGTTAAATTCTCTTAACCTTTCGACTTTAAAAGCGAACGAATGAGGCACCTTAATCTCTGCAACTATAACCCCCTTTGATGAAGGCACAGCTGCCCTTATTAAATCGCCATCATCGATAGAAATAATCTCTGTCCCCTTTTTGCCATTAAAGGCATCTTTTATTAAATCTGATGAATCATCATGACTATTAACAGAATAGATGTTAATATTTGGTAGTTTTCCAATAATTTTTCCCTTGGCTGACTCTTCAGCAATCAATAGTGCATGATTTCTCATCTGGTCATAAACCTCTTGGGCAATATCCATTGATAAATTTAAATGTTCACCAATTTGAGGAGAGAAAATTTTGTTTATAAAGTTTGTAGAAAGACCACTTGCAATAACGAAAAGTAGTATTGATGGTATGAGGGCAAAGATAATAAATATGATTGTGAGTTTGGTCTTAAATCTATGCCCTGGTATGTTCTCCCTTTTCTCATAATAAAGCTTGTAAAGATTTCTTATAGTAAAAAAAACAAGCGTTGTTATTGCAACAGCATTAAAAGTTAAAATTCCTACAAGTAGCACTTTTGTAGAAAAATCAACAGATATCTTTTGAAGGTGCTTAATCTCAAAGAAGGTGATTACCAATATAAAAATCAATGAAAGGACAAAAAATATGAGAGGTTTTGTAAATACCTTCTTAGTCATTTTATTAAGAACTTGTCAGAGTTCTTACTAACCTTTATATCTGAATCAGGTATAAAAAATAACAATAAACCTACAATTGGCGGTATTTTTTGAAACCTTGACTCTACAGAAACCTTCACAAAATATGTCCCTTGCTCGTGCTCTTTTGTATTTGTCAATGACAAATCAGAAATACTTGTAGCCCAATCTATCATTGAGTTTAGGTCCTTAAATCTTTTCTCTGTAATGACATTTCCAATTTGAGATGTAGAAATATATTCTCGTTTTATAGGATTTGTTTTCATAGTTCTTATAATTTTTACACCTTTTATAAATTCATTAGGCCAAAAAGTCCATACCCTAAACAAGTCTATATAAAAGGTAATCTCTTTTGATATGCCTTGATTAAGCTCTTCTATATAATTCTGTGATAATTTTAAAGAGGCATTTACTATTATACTGCCCTCATTTATCTTGACTGATACAGGCGCTAAATCTGCTACATCAGAGGCATTAACAGGTGAAATTAAAAGGATAAAGGTAAAGATGTAGAGAAAGACCTTGAATAACAATTATGCAATTCCCTGTCTTAAAATGTCATGGATATGAATGATGCCTTTTATAGAACCCCTGTCATCAGGTATCACAAGGGTTGTTATTGAATGGTCTTCCATTATTTTTAATGCCTTTACAGCAAGTTCATCTTCACTAATCATTTTAGGATTTTTTGTCATTACTTCTCCTGCCCTCATTTCAAAAAAGTCCTTTCCCCATTTTTCAATACCTCTTCTTACATCTCCATCTGTAATTATACCAAGTATCTTCCATGAATCATCGGTTATCACTACCATACCAAGCCTCTTTGAAGAAATCTCAAGGACTGCCCTTGATAATGTGGCATTTGGATCAACAATTGGAATTTCATCTCCTGTGTGCATAAGATCAGATACCTTGATAATAAGCTTTTTGCCAATAGAACCACCTGGATGGAAGAAGGCAAAGTCTGTCTCTTTAAAACCCCTCATTGTAATTAAGGCAACTGCAATGGCATCTCCCATTGCCATAGCAGCGGTAGTTGAGGATGTAGGTATTATAGATATATGACAAGCCTCCTCCTTAACGGAGATGTCTATGTGAATATCTGATTGTCTTGCAAGGGTTGATTCAGCAAAACCAGTCATTGCAATAAGTAAGACATTAAATCTCTTAAGATAGGGTATAAGTTGAACTAACTCTCTGGTCTCTCCACTATTAGAGATTGCAATGATAATATCTTTTGAAGCTACCATCCCAAGGTCTCCATGGCTTGCCTCTGCAGGATGGAGAAAAAGGGCAGGTGTGCCCGTTGATGCAAGGGTGGCCGAGATCTTTTTGCCAACAAGACCAGACTTCCCCATCCCTGTCACTACAACCCTGCCTTTACAATTTAATATGGCTTCAACAGCCTTGACAAAGTTGTCGTCAATTCTATCAATAAGATTGGCAACTGCTTCAGACTCGATCTTTAAGACCCTTTTTGCTGTGTCAATAATATGGTTCATTCAGTTATAATCACCTAACCTTTCCCAACTTACCCTTTTAACATTTCTCTAAAAAACTAAATTCTATGCCTATAAGGCAAATTGGCTTTTCTTTATATAAAAATCTCTCCTAGTACCGATATCCAGCAATAAGGATAAGTCTCTTTTGTTCGTTTTGACAGTTCTAATGCTCCTTTCGCTAGGGCCGCAAAACTCAACTACCACCTCAAAAAGTCTTGTGACTTTTTGGGGACCCCGATTCTTCGGGCTCAAACACTTGCGGTTGTTTAACGCTACAGTCGCAAAGAACTGTTGCCAAAACATCGCTATTTACTTCAGAGCCCCATCCTTATCGCTGGATCTCGGTAGAAGTTTTAAGGCTTGTCTTGTTTTATCAACATAGACATACCCTTCAGTAATTGTTGATATGCCTATGGGTAGTCTCTTCATATGTCATTTTCCACTACAGGGCTTAACAGCAGTTTACCTATGTCTTATTCCTTTTAAAAAAATGTATAAATCCTTAAGCACCTTCAGCATCCCCTCTAAATTGTCAAGGTCTATCATGTTAGGCCCATCACATAGTGCCTTATCAGGATTGGGATGGACTTCCATAAATAGACCATCAACACCACAAGCAACTGCAGACCTTGCAAGTGGTTCAGCAAACTCCCTCTGTCCACCAGAGCAAGTGCCTTGTCCACCGGGGAGCTGCAAACTATGGGTCACATCAAAGATTACTGGATAACCAAAGGAACTAATTATAGGAAATGACCTGAAATCAACAACAAGATTATTATAACCAAAGAAAGTGCCTCTCTCTGTAATTATCAAATTATGGTTACCTGTAGATATAAATTTATCAATAATATTTTTCACATCCCAAGGGGCAAGAAATTGTCCCTTTTTGATATTAACCAACTTACCTGTCTCAGAAGCCTTAACAATCAGGTCTGTCTGTCTGCAAAGAAATGCAGGTATTTGAAGCACATCAACTATCTCTGATGCCATCAAAATCTCATCAACCGTATGGACATCTGTAAGTATAGGAAGGTTAAGTGAAGCCCCTATATCAGATAATATTTCAAGTCCTTTTTTAATCCCTGGCCCCCTATAAGAATGTATTGAAGATCTATTCGCCTTGTCATAGGAGGATTTGAAGATAAAATTTATTTGTAAACTACTGCAAATATCCCTGATCTTCTTAGCAGTATAAAAAGTGATGTCCCTGTCTTCAATCACACAGGGACCTGCAATAATGGTTAGTTTATCACCGCCAATTTGAAAGTCCCTAAAGGTTATCATCATTGGCTATTATATCATAGGCAATCGTTAAGTGAAATAAGTCAAAGTCTTCCCAATATCAGCGATAGAACTGAGAACTTAATAAAATCAAGTAGGAAGGGTTGGTGAAAATTTTATACGACATCTTATAAAAGAAGTCTTGAGAAACTTTAGCAAAAGGCATTGCATTATAAACCTTAAAATAGCGCT
>DUZI01000048.1 GCA_013349595.1 Nitrospirota bacterium | reverse complement strand
TTTCCCGCCTATCGGAGGCGGTAGTCCGAAATGTGTATCCGAAATGGGGTCAGACCCAAAATCAGTGACAGAACCTGAGAACTTAATAAAATCAAGTAGGAAGGGTTTGTGAAAAATTTATACAACACCTTATAAAAGAAATCTTGAGAAATCTTAGCAAAAGGCATTGCATTGTAAAGGATAAAGCAAGATTAAAATGAAATCGTCGATTATAAAAATTCCGAAACAGCCCTTCCTAAGCGCTATTTTAAGGTGGAACTTATACATTTGCAAAACTTATATATTGTCTTCTATAATCTGTGTGTTTATAATATTACGAAGGTGATTTGTCATTAAAAACTTGTCAAAATTTATTCTAACTTTAGAAAGTCTCAGCATTAAGTGCATGCACAAAATACCTTTTTTGTCTCACATCATTAAAAAAGTGTGCAGTCTACGGTTGTTTGTCCTTATCTCGGTGACGATAATCGCATTTATCAGTTTCAATGCGGCATATTTGATTACATCTGTTGTATATCGTAGTCATTACAAAGACAGTGCTATAAAGATAGCTGACACGCTATCCCGCAATATAAATATCTCATTGTCTTACATAATGCAACTTTCCGATAAAAAAAACACACTACAAAACTTCATTGATACCCTTAACACATCAAATTCAAAGCTCCCTTATAAAACTGCGATTTATAGGACAAATATAGTGGAGATTTTGTATGGTGTAAAAGATAATTTAAAATCCCATAATTTAGTAAAAGATACAGCTACCACAGCAAAGCCACAATCTGAGCTTGATGGATATACCCTCAAAAGATTCTATCCTATATTGGCTACAAAAGACTGTATATCTTGTCATAGGAATGCTATAGCAGGCGATGTCCTGGCAGTAGCAGTTATTGATTTTGACTTATCACCTTTTATTACCGAAGCTGAGAGAAAAATAGCATGGATATTCTTCGTCTTGTTACCCATTCCTGCAATCTTGATTGGCTTTGTCTTTATTTTTGCAAATACAAAACTATTAGATGGGATTAAGCAATTTAGCGATAAAGTGAGCTCTATTAATGAAGTAAAAGATTTAGCAAGGCTTAATATTGAGACCTCTGCCGTAGGGTTTACTGAATTTCAACCTATTGCTGAAGAGCTCAATACATTTGCCCACAGGATAAAAAATGTGGCTGTTGACAAAGAAATACTTGAGTTTGAGATAAGGATACTTGAGAGATTCATTATCACATCAGATGTGGTGCGAGACTGGAAAGAACATGTGATGAATCTACTCATAGAGATAAACAAGGTGATAGAGGCTTATGCCTTGTTTTCAATATTTCAGGTGGATGATGAGGTTTATGACCTTGAGATATTCTGGTATATAACCCCTTCTCAATCAAGCCTTGATGAGTTTGAGAAGGCAGTCAAACAACTAGTTGTGAGCAAACAGCATAGTTTTAAGGTATCTAACATTAAAATAGTTCACAACCTTGCTTTCCCCTACAAAAATAGATGTGATTTAAACATAGACACCATAATACTTCAGACCAAGACTTTGATATTAACTGTCCCACAGGTAGGAGGCGTTGTTGGTATAGGTGTGCAGGCAGAGATTGCAAGTGACGCTATAAAAGCTCTAATTATTGATGGTGTGCTAACCACTCTAATCAATGTAGTAGGCTCTATCAAGGCAATTTATAAATACACCAAAGACTTAGAATATTACGCCACAAGAGACCCATTAACAAATCTATATAATCAGAGGATTTTCTGGGAACTACTTGGTTATGAGATCAACAGGGCACAGAGGAATAAATATAAATTTTCAATCTTGATCGTTGATTTGGATAATTTCAAAACTATTAATGACACTTATGGTCATAGCTTTGGCGATAAATATCTGAGGGCTATTGCTGACACACTTTATGGTGCTGTCAGACAGGGTGATATATTAGGAAGATATGGTGGTGATGAATTCGCAATAGTATTGCCAGAGGCTGACGAGGAACAGGCTTACGCAGTCTCTCAGAGAATAAGGGAATCTATTGATAAACTCATCGTGGAGGCTCCTGACAAAAGCGGGGTCAAAGCCACAGTTTCAATCGGATATGCTGTATATCCTGTGCATGCTGATGATGCCAAAGATCTCTTTTTATTTGCTGACACTATGATGTATAAGGCAAAGATTAAAGGCAAAAACACTGTAATAGTCCCTACTGAGACTGACATTACAGAGGTGTTTAAGAAGACAACTGATATGATGCTGAAGGTCATAAAAGCGATTGAAGATAAGACTGTGATGCCTTATTTTCTGCCTATTACAACCTTGACTGATGATAAAGACCTTATGGGTTATGAGGTGCTTGGTAGGATAGGCATGGATGGAAAGATTTACACTGCAAGGGAATTTATCGAGATAGCAGAAAAGACAGGCACTGTCAGCAAGCTTGATCAATGCCTCGTGGAAAGAGCCTTCAAGGTGCTTCATTTGAAGGATTTCAGAAAATATATTTTTATAAATTTATCTCCTAAGTTTTTAATTATCAAGGAATTTATACCCTTTGTAGTCAAGACTGCTGATCAGTATGGGATCGCACACGATAAGATAGTGTTTGAGATATCTGAAAGAGATGCGGTGAAGAATATCTCCTTGCTTGAGAAGTTTATCATGGATATGAAATTTCAGGGGTTCATCTTTGCCCTTGATGAGTTTGGGGCAGGACTCTCATCTATCCAGATGATTAAGAGACTGCCCGTTGACTTTATAAAAGTATCTGGAGACCTAATCAAAAGTGCTGTAAATAACAATATTGATATGGCATTGCTAAAAGCTATAGTAATGTTTGCAAAAGAGACTAATATGACCATAATAGCGAAATCAGTAGAGAATGAAAATATTGCTATGATAGTTAAAAACTCTGGTGTGACTTACGCGCAGGGATATCACATTGGTTTAGCTGAGGGGGATATATAAAAAATTGAGATTTTTAAAAAGTATTGGCGTCAAGATGGCTGTAGCATGTGGGATTAGTCTATTTATCGTTATGAGTATCTTGCTACACCTGAGCCTGGAAAAGGCTAATAGTTATTACATGGACATCTTTAAGCAATTTGCCCATGATATATCTGATTCTATAGTTTCAAATTTAAGAATATCTATGGTCTCTGATAAGAAACAAAATTTAGACTTATTCTTACAAACATTTAAAGGCAACTTAATCATCCATGACTTAAATATTATAAATAGTGAAGGCACTGTCAAATGGGCAAAGACAGACTCTATGGTTGGTAAAAAATTCAATCGAAATACTGATGCCTTATGTCTGCCATGTCATGATGAGACTAAGAAGAATCTTGGCATAAGTAAAAATACTACAAGGATTAAAGGCGACAAAGATATCTTTGTAGTTGCTACCCCCATATTTAATGACTTGCAGTGCAGGAGTTGTCATGGCCAAAATAATAGGTTATTAGGCATGACATACACGTCTATAAATCTGGACAATGTTATGGCTATGATTTTCAGTGCCAAAAACTGGTTTATACTCTCCACTGTACTTACATTTGTAATATCAATCACCCTTGTGGTAGTGCTTTTTAATAGATTTGCAAGCCGCCCTTTAAATCGTTTGATTGACAAGATGCAAGAGGTAGAAAAGGGTAATTACAATGTAATTGTCCAAGAGACAGGTGAAGATGAGATAGCTGTTTTATCCCAAAAATTTAACCATATGATGAGTGCAATTAGACAGTATCAACAAAAGATGACCGAAGAACAAATCAATGAGAAATTGAGTATTATTGAAGGTCTCCCCGTAGGCATTTTGATCATTGACAAGAACTCTGTAGTACTGTTTGCAAATCATACATCAAAGAAACTCTTAGATAAAGACTCCATTGAGACAGGATTTGAGTGGAAGCCTATTGTAGGTATCATAAGAGAGATACTCACAGACAAGTCTAAAATTATAGAGGTGCATACAGCCTCAATAGAATGGGCTGGCAAAGAGGCTTACCTTTTGTGTTTAGTGGACATCACGAGATTAAAGTCTATTGAGAATGAGATTAGACAGGCTAAGGAGATAGCTGAATCAGCTACACGTGCAAAGAGCCAATTTCTTGCAAATATGAGCCATGAAATACGCACACCCATGAATGCTATCATTGGTATGACTGACCTTATCTTGATGACAAATCTCGATGATGAGCAATATAAATATGTAAACACAGTAAAGACCGCTGCCGAATCATTGCTCAAGATTATCAATGATATCCTTGACCTATCAAAGATTGAATCTGGCAAGATTCAGCTTGAAGACTATCCATTTAGCCTCCGTGAACTAATATCCAATGTGCAATCTTTGTTTTACCCTGAGGCTAAGCGCAAAGGTATAGCCTTGCAAACAGAAATATCAGATGATATACCAGACTGCATCAAGGGTGACCAGTTAAGACTAAAACAGGTGTTAATAAACTTATTAGGCAATGCCATTAAATTTACATCTGAAGGTGGGGTGGCATTAACGATCAAGAAAATCATAGAAAGTTCAGTATTTACCAATATTGCTGACAGAGGACATGATACAGAGATTTTACTTCTCTTTTCAGTAAGAGATACTGGGATAGGGATACCTTATGCAATGCAGGGAAAAATCTTTGAAGAATTTATTCAGGCTGACTCATCTACCACAAGAAAATATGGTGGCACTGGTTTGGGTCTCCCCTTATGCAAAGCTATTATTAAAGTAATGAAGGGTAAGATTTGGGTAGAGAGTGAATATGGCAAAGGTAGTACATTTTATTTTACTGTTAAACTCAAGATAGGACAGATAGATGCTTGTAAGCCTGCACATGATGAAGTTAAAAAGTTACCTTCTTTGCAAGATGACGATGGAGTAGATGACAAAGAAACAAAAACAAGCATACTTATCGCTGAAGATAACCCAATAAATCAGGAGGTCATAAAAAAGCTTTTGATTAAAAAAGGCTATTCAGTAACTATTGTAGAAAATGGTAAAGAAATCCTTCAGATGCTTGATAAAAAACATTTTGACATTATCTTGATGGACTTGCAGATGCCTGAGATGGATGGTATAGAGGCATCATATAGAATCAGAAATGGTCACTTTAGTAAAAATAGCAGTTCCATACCCATCGTAGCTGTGACTGCCTGCTCATCAAATGACGACATGCAGAAATGTTTCTATGCGGGCATGAACGACTATATCTCTAAGCCTGTGAAGTCTCAAGCATTGTATGAAGTTGTACAGAAATGGGTAAAACACCCTACGGCAGGGGTCAGGTCTTGAATTTTGACATTAGACAGGTTTTGCCATACAGATTAGCTATGAGTTAAAAGTAAAAATGTCAAAATTCAAGACCTGACCCCTAAATTCCTTTTATAAATGAACCACTCTTACCTCCGTGTTTTTCCAATAATTTTATGTTAGTTATAATCATACCTTTATCAACTGCCTTACACATATCATAGACAGTAAGTGCTGTAATTGTAGCCCCAGTAAGTGCCTCCATCTCTACACCTGTTTGGGCTGAGATTTTTACTGTAACAATTATATCTATTGATGAGGTTTCATCATTTATCTGAAAGTCAATATTTACTGATGATATATTTAAGGGATGACAAAGTGGTATTAAATGAGGTGTACGCTTCACTGCCATTATGCCTGCAACCCTTGCAACATTAAGGACATCACCCTTTGCTATCTCCTTGTCTTTTATGAGATTTAATGTCTCTTGCTTCATCTTTATTGTTGCCATCGCCTTAGCAATCCGCGTTGTAATAGCCTTTTCTGATACATCAACCATAATGGCAGAGCCTTGATTGTCAAAGTGTGTAAGTTTGTTCATTTTGGTTTTATTGAATGGTTTTTTTGATGACTGCCTTAAATCTCTCAAGCCTATTGTTCATACTGGATATATCAACTGGGATTTGAAATGTGGTTTCCATCAATTTCTCAAGCCTTGCAGAACTTGATGGATGGGTATTCATTATGCCACCACCAGAGGAGCCTTGAACATTTAGATTGGTGATAAAATCAACTAATGCCTTAGGATTGTATCCTGCCTTCTTGAGGTAATTTACTGCCTTTTCATCTGCGGAAAACTCCTGTTGCTGACTATATCCATTGACCACAATGGTTTTAAAAACATCGTCAATAGCACCCTCAAAGAGGCTGACTAACTTACTTATCTCAGCAGAGGTATAAGTCCTCGCAACCTGTGTCCCTATTATTGTAAGTGCCTCTGTCCAGCGAGCGCTCTTAATAGAAGAGATACCATCTTTGTTGTTAATATGGGCAATTTCATGGGCAAGGATAGCTGCCAGTTCATCCTCTGATTTTGCTGATAGCAACATTCCCTTTGTAATAAAAATTATGCCTCCTGGACAAGCAAAGGCATTTTTTTCCATAGTATCAAGCAGAGTAAAGTGATAACCACCGTAAGTATTGGGTCTTTCAGAGTGCATTGCTATGGAAAGACCGACAAGATTGATGTAATCAATGAGGAGTGCATTATTTAAAACCTTGTAGTTAGTTAATATCCTTGCTGCAAGGGCTCTGCCAACATAATATTCTTCCACATCAGAGATAGGTCTTGATGCCTTTGAGAGTTCTTCCGTAGCTGTTTTAATAGTTTTGAGATGTCCTGTTAAGTCTGTTGAGCCTGTTGATAAACAGCCATAGCAAAATAAGATGAAGAATATTAAAAAAAATCTCTTCATGGCTGTGTAAGGCCTCCCATTCTTATAAACTCAAAGACCCTCTTTTCATCAACATTGTATCTCTCAATGGCATCAACAATATTGTATTTTAGGTTGGGATTCTTAGCCCTGAATGCCTTTTCTACCTCCGGGTTAAATCCCTTTCCTGCAAGGGCAACCTCCTGTTGACTCACACCTTGTCCTTGTCTGCTTATTCCCTCAAAGGAGGAAACTGATTTTGCTTCAAGGGCGCTTTTATGGATACAACCTGATACACCTTTGAACTTTGCCTTATACCAATCGCCTTCTGTAGAGTTAATATCAAGAATATCTCCATAATTAAGGGTACTTTTTATGGGGGAATAAAATCTACATCGCTCCCTCAAGGCATTTCCCTTTGTGATAACCATCATGGAATCAGCAAAGGAGTCCATTGGGGTTAAAAATATAAAAAATATAACTATAATTACTAACCAAGTCATTTGCTATCCATTTTAAACATAAGGTCTGATTCTGTCAATGAGTTTTTAATTGTAAGAAATTTATTACACCTTTCCTCATAAATTTTAAAAAGAATCTCTTCAGGATAGTTTTCCCTTAGTTCTTTAAAGATTTTAAGTGCCTCTGAAATCTTACCATTATGTAAAAGAGATAGCCCTGTTTCATAACTTTTCAATTTATCTTTATCAATCTCTGTCGATTTAAGCCCCAAAAGTTCATATATTTTTACAGGTTTGTTTTTCCCCTTTACCTCAATTAATCCTAACTCCCGTATATGAAATACCTCTTTAGTTTTTGTGATAGTGCTTTCGCTTACTATTATATTGGTTCCAAAAAACTTGTTGACACCCTCAAGCCTTGAGGCAAGATTTACTGTATCACCAATCACCGTATAGTCAGAAATCCTATCACTACCAAGATTTCCAGTAATAGCATTACCTGAATTGATGCCAATACGGACAGATATTTTTTGAAATCCATTTTTTAAGAAATCCTCATTAATTTTCTCAAGGGCTTGAAGGCAATTAATTGCAGAAAGGCAGGCATAATATTCATCTTTGTCTGTTTTCTCTGGGGCGCCCCAAAAAGCCATCACACAGTCTCCAATATATTTATCAATAACGCCGTAATTCTTGATAATAATCTCTGTGAAGGCATTTAAGACATCTCTCAGCATTATTGCTATCTTTTCTGCCCCTAATTTCTCTGCCATAGATGTAAAGCCTGCAATATCTGCAAAGAAAACGGTCATGTATCTTTCCTGACCACCAGGTTCTATTAAATCAGGGTTTTTCAGGAGATAATTTACGAGTTTTTCATCCATATATCGAGAAAAAGTCCTTTTTATAAACAGCCTCTGCTTGCCTTCTGTTGCATAACTGTAAGAGATAGAAACTATAAAAGACAGGGCGAGAGATAATATGGGTGCAGTTATAGGGTGATAGTAATTGAATTTAAATAGTATTGCAACAAAAGAACTTATTAACAAAAACATTGTCAAAAAATAAAAGAGGTTTATCAGTATTGAATGGTAACGACTTGAAATATAAGTGGTTAATAGGCACAGTACGAACATTAAAATAACCACAATATAAAGCTCAATTGGTTTTATAAATGAGTTATTCAAGATATTGTCAAAGACAGTGCTGTGAATAACTATACCTGTAGATACTGCTGACACAGCAGTTGGCTTTAGATCATATAAACCAGCGGCGGTAAGACCAATGAAAACAAACTTATTTTCGAAAAAATCCTGACTTATAGAAGGACTTTGTTTAGATGAGACCTCAGAATAGGCTTTAAGGATATCAGTTGCAGAAATTTCTTTAAATGGTCGTGGATCCTTGTAATATTTGACAATAAGCCTATCTTTGACTGAGGAGATTGGTTTTTTATTTAAATAAAGGGTATTGTCTTTGATTGATAATTGCTCACTAAAATAAGATATTACAAACTGTGGAATTATCCTCTCCTTGAAGGCAAATACTAATGGTATTACACGATATACACCGTCGTCATCAGGTAAAATTGTCACATTTCCAAGACCTTTTATCCCATTCCTAATTTCATCGATTGGTAATATGGCTGATTCATAATAGTGTAGTCCTGTTGTTTTTTTATCCCAACTAAATCTTTCTATAAAAGTTAGGTCTTCGTTAGATAGTGTCCTGTGTTGATTGGTTAGAAATAATGGCATATAAACATTTTTAGATAATTCAATAGCTTTTGCAAAGATTTCATCATCTTCCTTGCCATAGCTTGATGACTCTGTAAAAAGTATGTCCATAAAAACAGCCGATGCCTTTGATGTAAATTCAATTATTGGTGCATAAATCTGTCTTGGCCAAGGCCATTGAATACCCTGTCTGTTTAGTTCATCAATACTGTGTTGGTCAACGGTAATTATAACTATCCTATCATTGGAAGGTTTTTCTGGATTAATAAGCCTTGAAAATAAATCAAAGGCCCTATTTTCAAAGTGTGAGATAGCACCAATTAGATAGATTACAGTGCTCAAAAGAAAAGTTATTAAGGTTATCAGGATAACTCGTTTTGTCATAACAATATAAATTATTTTTTATCACTTAAAAATACTTTTAAGCCCATAGTGAAATAGAGATAATTGAATTGACTAATAACAGTGAGTTAGGCGCAACTAAATTAGTGAATTAGAAAAAGTAGTATAACAGTTGTTCAGTAAAGCATAACTAATCATAATATTTTTTTTAAAAGTGTTATAACAACCCTATCTTTTTAAAATGCTCACTAAGCACTGCATCCTTTGATGCAATTTCTTTTACTGCTGTCTCAAGTTTATTCATCCTAATGACTATATCGTTTAAATCTTTAAAACATTTCTTTCTTGATACATCCTGTAAATTCCACCTGTTATTATCACACTTAAAAGGGCTAAAAGTAG
>DUZI01000047.1 GCA_013349595.1 Nitrospirota bacterium | reverse complement strand
GCTTGAAGAGACTGTTGAAGTCTTTTTTATTGGTTTTGAATCTTTTTTGTTGAAATAATCAAATAGTCCCATGTTATCATCCCCTTTTTAGATATGTATTATGAAGCATTGAGTCAATAAAATCAACAATTACTTCTATCCCCAAAATCGGCGATAGAACTAAAAAGCTTAATAAAATCAGCAAGTAAGATAGGAAGGGCTGATGAAGGATTTTTATAAGACACCTTATAGAAAAAAGTTCCTAGGGCTTTGTCATAAGGCATTGCGTTATAATGAATAAAGCAAAATTAAATAAAATTTGTCGATTATAAAAAGCCTGAAACAGCCCTTGCTATCGCTATTTTAAGAACAAAATCAATCAAAGTTGCCTTCTCCCTTCAAGTGCCTTTGATAGAGTAACCTCGTCAGCAAATTCAATATCACTGCCAATTGGTAAACCATAGGCAATTCGTGATACCTTTATTCCAAAGGGTTTTATTAATTCAGTAATATATTTAGCAGTTAACTCCCCTTTGGTATTAGGATTTGTTGCAAGTATCACCTCCTCAATATCTTCCTTACTAATCCTCTCTGTCAACTCCCGAATCTTTAATTTATCTGCATAAATACCGTCAACAGGAGACAAAGCACCAAGCAATACATGATATTTCCCCTTGAAAAAACCTGTTCTTTCAATGGCTGTAATATTACTTGTTTCCTCCACTACACATAGGGTTTTACTATCTCTTGTTGTATCAATACATATATGACAAGGGTCTTCATCAGTAAGATTAAAACAAATAGAACAAAAAAGAGCCTTCTGTTTTGCTTCAATTATTGATTGTGCAATAGAAAGGGCATCATCTTTATCCATAGATAGAATATAAAAAGCAAGTCTTTGAGCTGTCTTTCGACCTATTCCAGGCAATTTTGTGAGATTTAAAATCAGGTCTTCTACAATACTTTGAGCCATCTTTTATTTCAGAAAATTTCCCAATCCGCCAAGACCAGGTATTTGCATCCCCATAGTTAATTTTGACATGCTTTCGTTAACCATCTCTTGAGAGCGTCTTAATCCCTCGTTTACTGCAGCCACTATTAAATCTTGAAGCATTTCTATATCATCTGGATTTACCACATCTTTTTCAAGTTTGATAGATAGGAGTTCACCACCACCATTTACAACAACTGTAACCATCCCTCCACCAGAACTTGCCTCAATGGTCTTTTTCTTTGCCTCCTCTTGAACCTTTTGCATCTCACCTTGAAGCTTTTGAGCCTCTCTCATAATATCACCAAGCATTTTCTTAGACATCTGTCCCTCCTTTTTTTGGATTTTCTTTTACTTCAACAATTATACCATCGTAAAGTGACAATACCCTTTGGATGATAGGATTATTTCTTGCCTCTTCATTTATATCTCTGACCTTTTCCTTACCTTCATCTTGGGTAATTTTAATATCAATATCTCGTCCAGAAAACTTCAGTAACAGTTCCTTTAGATAATCAATTTGTTCACTCACGGAATCCGCATGAACAGACTTGCCTCCCTTGAAGGTAATATGAAAGGTATTATCATCTTTAATATTAACCTCACCTTCTTTGAGTTTTAAAGCCAGAAGACTATTTTTCTCTTCAACAAAATCAATGGTTTTTTCCCATAGTTGTCTCATTGTCAATGAAGGTGAAAATGCATTTAGTTCCTGTGACTTGACCTCATTATTAGTTTTTAAAACTTTAGAAAGGTTATTAGCAGGCAAATTAACCTCTTTTGAAGGTGATTTGAGCATCTTTAAGAAATCATCTATATTTCTGTAGCAACTCATTGTAGCAATCTTAAGTAACGACATCTCAAGGAATACCCTCGGAAATTGTGATTGTCTGAGAGGTATCTCTGCCTTGATTAATTCATTTAAAATCAACAAGACATGTGGTAAGGTAGTATGTTTACTTAAATCAAAGAGTGATTTTCTCTCCTCTTCTGTTAAATCAATTTCATCTTTTTCGTCATCTAAAGCAAGGATAATCATGAGATTTCTTATGTATTGGATCAAATCTTTGATAAATATCTTGATGTCAATACCACTTTCTACAAGTTCTCTTATGTTAGTTATTATTGATGTCCTTTCTCCATTAATGATTGCCTTTGTTACTTTATACAAACTTTCAACATCTGTAAGTCCGAAAAGGTCTTTTATATCTGCACTATTTAAGGATTCTGAAAAAGATGTAGCCTGGTCAAGAATGGTCAAGGCATCACGCATACTACCTTCAGACATCCTTGCAATCATATCAAGTGCTTGTTCTTTTGCATTTATCCCCTCCATGCTACAAATCTCCATCAATCTATGTTTTATCTTTGCAGAAGATATTTTTTTAAAGGGTAGATGTTGACATCTTGAAAGTATTGTTATAGGTATTTTTCTTGGTTCCGTAGTAGCAAGGACAAAGATAACATGAGAGGGTGGTTCTTCAAGGGTCTTTAAAAAGGCATTAAAAGCCCCTTGAGAAAGCATATGAGCCTCATCAACAATGTATATTTTATACCTTGACGATGAGGGGGAATATTTAACAGTTTCTCTTAATTCTCTTATATTGTCAACGCTGTTATTAGATGCACCATCTATCTCAATTACATCAAGGGATGAGCCTTCAGTGATTGATTTGCAGGAATCACAAATTCCACAAGGCTCATCATCGTGAGGACTTTTACAATTAAGGATTTTAGCCAATATTCTTGCTGATGAAGTTTTGCCTACACCTCTTGGACCTGAAAAAATATAGGCATGTCCGACCTTTTTAGAAGATACTGCATTTTTCAAAATCCTTGCGATAGACTCCTGACCAACGATTTCAGAAAGCCTTTGAGGTCTCCATTTTCTTGCTAATACGAGATATGCCATAAGATATGACCGATAATCAAGCTTTTCCCCACTCAGTGACTGACCCTAAATCATAAGGGACCAGCTTGCTGCGGCACACAACTACGATGCTTACCGCTGCTTCCTTCCGGACCTGACGGGGTTCACAGGTAACTGTTGCGCAGGGCCAGCCCCTGACTGATGAAAAGCTTTAAATCATAGCATAATGAAAAATCTTTTATCAAAAGGATTTGAAATACCCAAAAATAGCGATAAGAAGGGCTGTTTCAGAATTTTTATAATCGACGATTTCATTTTAATTTTGCCGATATTCAGAGATAAGGATAAGCCTCTTTCGTTCGTTTTGACAGTTCTAATGCTCCTTTCGCTACAGCCGCTAAACTCAACTATCACCCCAAAAAGTCTTGTGACTTTTTGGGGACCTTGATTCTTCGGGTTCAAACACTTGCGGCTGTTTAACGCTCCAGTCGCAAAGAACTGTTGCCAAAACATCGCTATTGACTTCAGAGCCCCATCCTTATCTCTGTATTTGGGTTTTGCTTTATCCTTTATAATGCAATACTTTTTGCTAAAGCTTCTCAAAAGGTGTCGTATAAAATTTTTCACCAACCCTTCCTACTTGATTTTGTTAAGTTCTCAGTTCTATCGCTGATTTTTTGGGAAATAAAGATTAAGTGTCAAGAAAGTTAATAATTTTATTAAAAATACCCTCTTCGTCTAAATAATATTTAGCCCTGAGTTGTGCCTGTGAACCATGTTCAACAAAAGTATCATCAATACCAAACCTTTTGACCTTTATATTGTCTAAGTTGTTATCATTTATAATTTCAAGTAGGGCACTACCAAAACCACAAGCCAAAACATGCTCTTCAATGGTTACTACCTTTTTTATCCTATCTGCATAACTTAATATGGTATCTTTATCTATTGGTTTTATGAACCTTGCATTTATTAATGTTGCCTTGATACCTTTTTGAAGCAATCTTTTTGTCACATTTAAAGCCCTATTTGTAGTATTGCCAACAGCAACAATTAGCAAATCATCACCAGTAATCAAAACCTCAGATTTACCATAAACTATCTCTTTTAGAGGCAAATCATCAGGGCTGTTTTTCCCTCTTGGGAAACGTATAGCAACAGGAGAATTAAGTTTAAGGGCAAAGGCAAGCATTGTTTCTAATTCAAGACCATTTCTGGGTGACATAATAGTCATGTTAGGTATGTGTCTTAAGTAAGCAATGTCAAACATTCCTTGATGGGTTGCACCATCTTCACCAACAATACCAGCCCTATCTATGGCAAAAATTACGGGGAGGTTTTGAAGACAGACATCATGAATTATTTCATCATAAGCCCTTTGTAAAAAGGTTGAGTATATTGCCACTACAGGTCTTAATCCAGATATCGCAAGCCCTGCTGAAAAGGTTACTGCATGAGGTTCTGCAATACCAACATCAAAAAACCTATCAGGTATTTTTTGGGCATATTCAGCAAGTCCTGTCCCTTCTTTCATTGCTGCAGTTATTGCTATTATTCGTTCATCTTGAAGTGCTAATTTGTATAGTGATTTGCCAAATATATCACTAAAATTCATTGAACATTCCTTATCTGAATATACTTGAGTGCCATTTTGTAATCCCGATGATGAATCAAAAGGCCCTGTGCCGTGATAAATACATGGGTCTTCTTCGGAAAATTTATAACCTTTGCCCTTTGTAGTAACTACATGCACAAGTGTTGGTTCATTTATGTCTGAAAGACCTCTAAAAGTCTCAATCAATAAGGGTATGTCGTGTCCATCTATAGGTCCTAAGTAGTTGAAACCTAAATCTATAAATAAACCACCGGGGAGGAAAAAGCCTTTGATGCTATCTTCAGCCTTTTCCGCAAACTTACTCACCTTCTCTCCAATCTTTGGTATGCCTTCAATAAAAGCCTTTGTCTCACGTTTTAATCTCTTAAATAATGTCCCTGTTTGTATTCTGCTTAAATAATTTGACAAGGCACCTACATTAGGCGAGATTGACATTTCATTGTCATTAAGGATTACGATGAGGTTTTTCTTTAGATGTCCTGCATGATTTAACCCTTCAAAGGAAAGTCCTGATGTCATTGCACCATCTCCAATGACTGCAATGACTTTATTTATTTCATTGTCCAATCTTGATTGTTTAGCAAGGATATCCCTTCCTGATATTAAACCAAGTGATGCAGAGATTGATGTAGAACTGTGACCAACACCAAATATGTCATGGGGACTTTCACTCCTTTTTGGAAATCCTGAGATTCCGCCAAAAAGCCTTAAGGTATGAAAGTCTTTGCGCCTTCCAGTAATTATCTTATGACAGTAACATTGATGACCCACATCCCATATTATTTTATCTCTCGGCGAGTCAAAGACATAATGTAGGGCAATGGTTATCTCTACAATACCAAGATTTGAGGCAAGATGACCGCCATTTATAGAGACCCTTTCTATGATTATTTCTCTTAATTCTTCTGAAAGTCTTTTAAGTCCATCAATGTTTAATCTCTTCAGGTCCTCTGGTGAACTTATAGAATCAATTAGCTTCATCCTAACTCTTTCTGTCCTTTAAATATAAGGCTATTTGCCTCAATGGCTCTGCCTTTTTGTCAAAACTCTCAAGGGTCTTAATAGCTATTTCAATGAGTTCATCGGCCTTTTTTTGTGCCTGTTTTAATCCGAATAGTGATGGATAGGTCATCTTTTTTTTCCTCTCATCAGCACCCCTTTGTTTCCCTAAGGTTTCTGTGCTTTCTGTGATGTCTATAATATCATCAACAATCTGAAAGGCAAGCCCAATGTTCATCCCATATTTTGTAAGTAATAAAATATCTTCCTCTTTTGCCTTAGCAAGAACAGCCCCAATCCTAACAGATGAGGTAATCAAAGCAGATGTCTTATGGGTGTGAATAAATGAAAGTGTTGATTCATCTGGTTCTGCACCTTCTGATAACAAATCCTGAGCTTGTCCTGCAACCATACCATATAGTCCTGCATACCTTGAGATATCATTTATAACTCTCAACAGAGTATTGGCAGAAAAAGGCACTGATTCATTACAAGGGTGTTTACAATTTGACAATACATAAAAGGCTTCAGTTAATAAGCCATCCCCTGCAAGGATTGCCATGCCATCGCCATATATTTTGTGATTCGTAGGCTTTCCCCTCCTTAAATCGTCATTATCCATTGCTGGAAGGTCGTCATGGATTAATGAGTAAGTATGTATAAATTCAATGGCTGCAGCATAAGGGACTATATCTTTGACATTAGGTTGAAAGATTTCATAAGCAGACATACACAGAATAGGTCTTATCCTCTTACCACCTGCCAGTAGTGAGTAAACCATTGATTCTCTAAGTCTTGATGGTCTATAGCTGTCCGTGAAATATCTCTCAAGATATTCGTCAATTAGCTTTTTCCTTTCCTTCAAGTATTTTTTTATGTCCATTTTTTAAAAAAACCTATTCCCATTCAATAGTGCCAGGAGGCTTTGAGGTGATGTCATAGACTACCCGATTTATCCCTTTTACCTCATTTATTATCCTATTCGAAATAGTTCCTAATACATCATAAGGTATGTTTGCCCAATCTGCAGTCATACCGTCAAGGCTTGTGACTGCCCTTATCGCAGCTGTATATTCATAGGTCCTTTCATCTCCCATCACCCCAACGCTCTTTACAGGAAGGATAACTGCAAAGGCTTGCCAAATCTTTCTGTATAATCCTGCATTTTTAATCTCCTCAAGGACTATTGCATCTGCCTCTCTGAGCAGATTAAGTTTTTCAGCTGTAATCTCACCAATACACCTGATAGCAAGCCCAGGGCCAGGAAAAGGATGCCTCCAGCAAATTTCATCAGACAGACCTAATTCATTACCTATTACCCTCACTTCGTCCTTGAATAACTCCCTTAGGGGTTCTATGAGTTTAAGGTTCATCTTTTCAGGTAAACCACCTACATTATGATGACTCTTTATTACTGCAGAAGGACCTTTAAAAGATACACTCTCTATGACATCAGGATAGAGCGTGCCTTGGGCAAGGTATTCAACTCCTTCAATCTTTCTTGCTTCTTCTTCAAAGATTGCAATAAATTCGTTGCCTATAATTTTTCTCTTTTTTTCAGGGTCAGTGACGCCCTTAAGCTTGTTTAAAAATCTATCTTTTGCATCGACATAATCAAGTTTTATATGAAAATTATCAACGAAGGTCTTTTTTACCTTCTCTGCCTCACCCTTGCGAAGCAGACCATTGTCAACAAATATACAGGTTAGCTTGTCATTTATTGCCTTATTTACTAACAAGGCAGTGACAGATGAATCTACACCACCACTTAAGGCACAGATAACATTTTTGCCTTCAGTCTTTTGTCTTATTTCATCAACACTCCATTGGATAAAGGATGACATATGCCAAGTGGGGCTACAATTGCAGATTTTAAAGATAAAATTTCTTAATATGGTAGTGCCCTTTTCAGTATGGGCTACTTCAGGGTGAAATTGTAAGGCATAGATCTTTTTATCAATGTTAGCCATACCTGCAATTGGTGAATTGTCAGTATGACCAATAGAGATAAAATCTTGAGGCATCTTTTCAATCCTATCGCCATGACTCATCCAGACACGAGTTTTCTCCCCTATGTTTAAAAATAAAGGTGTGTCTCCTTTTTGATAGAATTCAGCCTGTCCATACTCTCTTTTTTGAGCAATTGATACAGTTCCCTCAAGCAAGTAGGCTATTAACTGCATTCCATAACAAATACCGAGTATTGGTATTCCTATATCAAAGATTTCTTTTTCAACAACTGGTGCCTTTTCTTCATAGACACTTGCAGGACCACCTGATAGGATTATTCCCTTCGGTTTAAACTCTTTGATAGTGAGTATTGAGACGTTAAAAGGTAATATCTCTGAATAAACCTTTTGCTCCCTTATCCTCCTTGCAATAAGCTGGGTATATTGGGAGCCAAAGTCAAGAACTAATATCTTTTCAGTTGTTTGCAATCTGTCTCCTCTTTAATTATTTTCAACCCTGTAATTAGGGGCTTCTTTGGTAATAATTACATCGTGGACATGACTCTCTCTATAACCTGCATTTGTTATTCTTATAAACCTTGCTTTTTTCTTTAGTTCCTCAAGGTTAGATGCCCCGCAGTATCCCATTCCAGCACATAATCCCCCAACTAATTGGTGGATACTTTGAGAAAGTGGTCCCTTATAAGGCACCCTACCTTCAACCCCTTCGGGAACAAGCTTTTCTTTTTCCACACCTTGTTGAGCATATCTATCTTTAACCCCTTGCTCCATTGCACCAAGTGAACCCATTCCTCTGTAAACCTTATAACTTCTACCTTGATAAAGTATTATTTCCCCTGGTGATTCATCAGTGCCTGCAAAGAGACTACCAATCATTACGCAATTTGCTCCTATAGCAAGGGCTTTTGTTATATCGCCTGAGTATTTAATACCTCCATCAGCAATGACAGGTATTTTATACTTTGAAGCTACAGAATAACTCTCCTTTATTGCAGTTAATTGAGGTACACCTGCACCTGCCACTATCCTTGTGGTACAAATTGAACCAGGACCTATACCAACCTTTATGGCATCAGCACCAGCCTTTATCAAATCCTCTGCACCTTCTTTCGTAGCTATATTTCCTGCAATCACATCAATATCAAACTTCTTCTTTATTTTTTTGAGAGTGTCAATAACTGCCTGTGAATGACCATGGGCTGTATCAATAACTATGACATCAACACCTGCCTTTATTAATAACTCTACCCTAAAAATTGCCTCTTCTCCAACTCCTACCGCTGCACCTACCCTCAGGCGACCCATAATGTCTTTACAGGCATTAGGGTATTTTTTCCTCTTCTCAATGTCTTTGATAGTTATTAAGCCCTTGAGGTTAAAATCATCATCAACGATAGGAAGTTTCTCAATCTTATACTTATGAAGGATTTCCTTTGCTTGTTCAAGATTTGTTCCAACAGGGGCAGTAATAAGTCTTTCATGGGTCATTACATCAGAGACCTTTTTGTTATAATCTATCTCAAATTTTAGGTCTCTATTTGTAATAATACCGACAAGTTTGTCTTTAAAGACTACAGGCACCCCTGAAATACTATATTTTTCCATTAAACTTAATGCCTCTGAAATAAGCACATCCGGACTAATAGTCACAGGGTCAGTTATCATCCCGCTCTCAGATTTCTTTACCCTATCAACCTCTATTGCCTGTCTTTCAGGGGACATAGCCCTGTGAATAAACCCAAGACCGCCTTCTCTGGCAATAGCAATAGATAGTTCTGATTCGGTCACTGTATCCATAGCAGAACTAACAATAGGTATGTTGAGAGAAATATTACGCGTTAATTTGGCAGTCACATCGGCATCACGAGGAATCACATCTGATTTACATGGCATTAAAAGGACATCATCAAAGGTCAATCCTATTGGTATCTTCTCATCAATCATAATAATATCCCTCCTGTTTTTTTTTGCAAGGGATTATAACAGAGAATATAGAAAAAATTTAATCTTTATCCTTTTTACCTAAGTCTTCAAAAGCAATAGATATTTCATCTATCTTAAGCTTACTGCTCAGAGGAGTAAGTTTTCTGCCCTTATATATTTGGGAAGAACCCAAAATCAGCGATAGAACTAAAAAAGCTTAGTAAAATCAGCAAGTAAGATAGTAAGGGAATTTTATACGACACCTTATAAAAAAAGTTCCTTGGGCTTTGTCATAAGGCATTGTTTTAAATGTATAAATCAAAATTATAAATAAAATTT
>DUZI01000046.1 GCA_013349595.1 Nitrospirota bacterium | reverse complement strand
TTGGGCTAATCTTTCTCTTAAAGCATCTAAATCATACATTTATTTTACCGAGGCCCAGCGATAAGGATAAGTCTCTTTCGTTCATTTTGACAGTTCTAATGCTCCTTTCGCTGCAGCCGCAAAACTCAACTACCACCCCAAAAAGTTTTGCGACTTTTTGGGGACCCCGATCCTTCGGATTCACAAACACTTGCGGCTGTTTAACAATCCCGTCGCAAAGAACTGTTGCCAAAACATCGCTATTGACTTCAGAGCCCCATCCTTATCGCTGTATTTGGGATATAAATACCTTTTATCATATGCACTAATTCCTCTGCTTTTTTTGCCAGAATTTATCTTTTATGGTAATTCATGTATCCTGTCTAAATTTAACAACAAATGCTCAGGTAATGCTATCATCATAGTAGGTATCTTTCTATCTTCATAATTTGGAACATCCTGTTTTTTATAGGCAAAACCTGATATTTCTTGAGTTAGTCTTTCTATAAATTCCCTGTTGGTTGGCAATTTTGGAGAGAACAAACCAAAACCACCAAAGAGTTTGTGAAGTAAAAAGAGTTTGTAATTTTTCTTTTCACTAAAATACTCTGATAAATACCTACCTTCACCATAAGAGAATATATGTCCTACAATCTCTCGAGGATGGACAGGTCCATAATGAGTAAAAGGTTCAGTTATCCTGAAAGGGCAATAACATATATCATGAAACATGATTATGCAATCTTTACTTAAAAGGGGGAATATATTTTTACAATAAGATGAAGCAAATTCATAGCTGTGTTCCGAATCGACAAAACAGAAATCAATCTTACCTATCAATCCACTTTGTTGTAAATAACTTGGTACAGTGTTTATGGCATCTCCAGGTATGACTTTTAAGGGCAAATTGTATCTTTTCATCCTCTCTGTGAAACCTTCAAACTCTTCAAGATCAAAGGTTGCAAAGGTAAAGTTTTTATTGTTTGCCTTCAATGCCTCATAAAGAAATGTAGTTGATAATCCATGATAAGGAGAGAATTCTACTACATGACTTGGCTTAAAATATCGTATAGCAAAATACAAAAAATCAACCTCCACATGACTTGTAACTGATTTATTATGCAGATCATAGTCATAAAAAACTGGCAGTACCTTTAGTTCATGGTAGTAAGTTTTATATAAATCAATCACAAAGGTGCTATCAAAAAAACCCTTGTATAAACATTTATCTTTGACATTGATTACAGAACCATTTACAAGCCTTGATAAGTTAATAGACAATCCATATTTAGGGAAAAATTCATCTACAAAAGATAAAATTTTTTTGACATTATCATAATCACCTGTCTTAAATAAAATAACTGCAAGCATTAGCAGGGTGTATAAGTTATTAGACTCAAACTCTAATGCTTTAATAAAACACCTTCCTGCCTCTTCATACCTATTTCTATTATATAAATCAAATCCCTTAATCAACAGATTATAAACCTCTTGATTTGCCTGTTCCACTTTTTTTAATCTCCTACGCCTTGCCTTTTTATTGCAGTAACAATCTTTACAGCCTTCAATGTCTCCTTTACATCATGGACACGGACAATATCTGCACCATTATACAGTGCAATAGCTGTCGCAGAAATAGTGCCTTCAAGCCTATCATTAGGTGGGAGATTCCCAAGTATTGCACTAATAAATGCCTTCCTTGATAATCCTATGGCAATAGGTCTTTGAAAGACTTTAAATTCAGAAAGTCTATCAATAATCTCAAGATTATGGTCAAAGGTTTTACCAAAACCTATACCAGGGTCAATAATTATATTTTCTTCTTTCACACCTGCCTCAAGGGCAAAAGATATTCTCTCTCTGAAAAAATCAAGCAACTCAGGGATTAATGCCTTGTATTCAGGTTTGTTTTGCATATCTTTTGGTCTTCCCTTGATATGCATTATTATTACAGGGGTATTATTTTTAGCAACTATTTTAACCATATCCTTGTCAAAAGTAAGACCACTTATATCATTGACAATACTTGCCCCTGCATCAATCGCCCTTTTAGCAACTTCTGCCTTATATGTATCAATAGAGATAGGTATGGATATGTGTTTAGATAATTCTTTGATGACAGGGATTGTCCTCTCTATCTCCTGTTCAATACTGACTGGTTCAGCACCTGGTCTTGTGGACTCGCCACCGATGTCAATAATATCAGCACCCTGTTCAGCCATTGACAGAGCATGTTCAATTGCAATTCTGAAATTATAGTAAAGACCACCATCAGAAAAAGAATCGGGGGTTACATTTAAAATACCCATTACTAAAGGCCTTTGTGATAAATACAAAATTGACTTCGTGCAAGTACTCTTCATTATTGATAAAGCGTATTTTTAGGCAAGCTGTGCTTGTTGAGTATTAATTCGTTCTATGAGATTGTCAATATCTTGAGATTCTAAGGTCTCTTTTTCAAGCAAGCTCTTTGCAAGCGCATCGAGGAGTTCAAAGTTATCATTTAATATCTTCTTTGCCCTTTCATAGGCACTCTTAACTATGTTTGTTATTTCTAAATCAATTTCTTCTGCTGTCTTTTCACTATAATTTTTATGTTTGGCAATCTCTCTTCCCAAGAAAATTTGCTCGTCTTTTTTTCCAAAAGAAAGAGGTCCTAAGACTTCGCTCATACCCCATTCAGTAACCATTTTTCTTGCAAGTTCTGTAGCCCTCTCTATGTCATTACCTGCACCTGTAGTCATTTGTTTTAAGGCAAGCTCTTCTGCAGCCCTACCTCCCATAAGAACACTCAAGGTTTTTTGCAAAAAATCCTTTGAATAGGTATATCTATCATCTATTGGTAATTGTTGTGTAACCCCAAGGGCTCTCCCCCTTGGAATTATACTAACTTTGTGTATTGGATCTGTGCCAGGGATCAACTTAGCAACAAGGGCATGACCTGCCTCATGATAGGCTGTGTTTTTTCTCTCATTTTCACTTAAAACCATACTCCTTCTCTCTACACCCATTAGGACTTTATCCTTTGCAAATTCAAAGTCAGACATGTCAACAACCTCTTTTTTCTTCCTTGCTGCAATCAGTGCAGCCTCATTAACAAGGTTTGATAAATCTGCACCTGAAAAACCTGGGGTACCACGAGCAATCTTGTCAAGATTAACATTATCAGAAAGCGGTATCTTTTGGGTATGAACACCAAGTATAGCAAGCCTACCTTTGACATCTGGAACGGGTACAACTATCTGTCTATCAAACCTACCAGGTCTTAAGAGGGCAGGATCAAGGACATCGGGTCTATTTGTAGCTGCAATTATTATTATTCCCTCATTACCTTCAAAGCCGTCCATTTCAACCAAAAGTTGGTTAAGGGTCTGTTCCCTCTCATCGTGACCACCTCCAAGACCTGCACCTCTATGTCTTCCTACAGCATCAATCTCATCTATAAAGATTATACATGGGGCATTCTTTTTTGCCTGATCAAAGAGGTCTCTTACCCTTGACGCACCTACACCAACAAACATCTCTACAAAATCTGAACCCGATATGGAGAAAAATGGAACACCAGCCTCTCCAGCTATTGCCTTTGCAAGTAGCGTTTTACCTGTCCCCGGTGGACCTACTAAGAGCACCCCTTTTGGTATCTTACCCCCAAGTCTCGAAAACTGTTGGGGATTTCTGAGGAAGTCTATAATTTCTTCAACCTCAGACTTTGCCTCTTCTATACCTGCTATATCAGCAAAGGTAACCTTTACGGCCTTATCAGACACAACCTTTGCCTTAGCCCTTCCAAAAGACATAGCCTTATTACCACCCATTTGCATCTGTCTCATAAAAAATACCCACACAAGCACAAGGAATATTATAGGTCCCCATGAAAAAAAGAAGCTTACATACCAAGGGTTTTGTTCTGGTGGTTTTGCAGTTATTCTCACCTTTTTTTCTCTCAGTTCTTTTATTAAGTCTAAGTCTTGGGCAGAATAAGTTCTAAAACTTGTGCCATCTTTGAGCTTTCCAATGATGTTATTATCTTTTAACACAACCTCTTCAATCTGATCTCCCTTAAGTTTCTCAAGAAATTCTGAGTATATAATCTCCTTTTCTGTCTTGGGTTGGACACTGTATAGATTAAAAAGCAAAACCATACTCAAACCTATTAATAACCATACTACCATGCTCTTATACATAATTTATTACCTCGTCAAAGTGTTAATTTTCTAATATTTTAACACATTTCCTTTAACTATCTCCTTTTGAAGTTTTATTATTTCATTAATACCCTTTTCTGCATAATTTAGAAGTATATTTAAAGACTCTTTTGAAAAAGGTTCTGACTCTGCAGTGCCTTGTATTTCTACAATCTTACCACTTCCAGTCATCACCACATTCATGTCAACCTCTGCAATACAATCCTCTGAATAACATAAATCAAGCAGTGGTTCTTTATTAACAACACCTACACTTATGGCAGCCAGATTGTCTTTTATTGGATTTCGTTCTATTATTCCATTTTGGATACACTGAAAGAAGGCTTCATTGAGAGCAATAAAAGCCCCTGTTATTGATGCAGTTCTTGTCCCTCCATCAGCCTGAATGACATCACAATCAATCCAAACTGTCCTTTCACCCAAGGCATGAAGATCAACAACCGCCCTCAATGACCTGCCTATAAGTCTTTGAATCTCTTGAGTTCTACCACCAATCTTTCCAGTAGATGATTCCCTCATCGTCCTTGTATGAGTTGACCGAGGAATCATCCCATATTCTGCAGTAACCCAGCCTTTTTTTTGATCTTTTAAAAAAGGAGGCACCTTTGCCTCTAAAGTGGCAGTGCAAATTACCCGAGTATTTCCCATCTCTATAAGGACAGATCCCTCCGCAGTGGTAATAAATTTCTTTGTTATCTTTACCTTTCTTATCTCATCATTTTTTCTACCGTCAGTTCTCATCATCCCTCCATTTTTTATTTTAAAACTATCTTTTGTATCTTTCCAATAGTATCATCAAGAAATCTCTCACCTATAATCTTAAACCTTTCAACCGAATCAGTCACAAATATCTCTAAATCACCCTCTTTTTTATGGGCAATTAAATCGTATTGTTGCAAAATCTCCCTTACTACTTTTGCTGTCTCAATGGCAGAATCAACAAGGGCAACACCTTGCCCCATTACATTTTGAATCACCTTTTTTAAAAGTGGATAATGGGTACATCCTAATACAAGTGTATCAACATCTTTACTAATAAGCGTCTCTAAATATTTCCTTGCTGTCATTTCTGCCACATCAGTATCACTCCAACCTTCTTCAACCAAAGGAACAAAGAGTGGACATGGTTTAGAAAAGACCTCTATTTCTTGATTTATAGACTTTATCGCATTGGTATAAGCGTTACTCCTTATAGTTGCCTCTGTGCCAATAACGCCGACCTTAAGAGTCTTTGTCTTGATGACTGCAGCAGAGGCACCCGGTTTGATTACCCCGATTATTGGAATGGAATATCTTTCTTTTATCATTTCTAAGCTTATAGCTGATGCGGTATTACACGCAATAACAAGTAGTTTGATGTTATATTTAAGCAAAAACTCTGCACATTCATGAGAATATTTTATAATTGTATCTTCAGACCTTGTCCCATAGGGAACCCTTGCGGTATCTCCAAGATAAACGATTTCCTCTTGAGGCAATAATTTCTTAATCTCTTTTAATACTGTCAGCCCACCTACCCCAGAGTCAAAAATGCCTATCGGTGAATTATTTCCCATATATTTTTCTCACTCAAAAACCTCTTTGAGACCCTTTGATAGAATAATATGTCCTGAGAGAGATTCAATCTCCTTTCCATCTACTAATATCCTAACATTTGTTATAGATTTAAAATTAACAAATATAGTTTGATAGAGTGCCTTCAAAAAGAGATATTCATCATGGGCGTCAAATCTTGTCTTTGTCCTCAATTCGCTATTAAAGTTAATATAAAGCACCTGATCTTTATCCTTAAAGGCTGTTATTAACTGTATGCCTGATAATTCCTCAGGCAGGTTTTTAATAAATTCATTTATTGCAGTCTCTATCATTATGATCATTACTGGATTAATGGCTATCTTTACTTCTATTGCCTCTTTGCCAAATAATTGAATCTTAGCAGTAAGATTAGATTCATCTTGAAGGGGGGAGGCTTGATCTAATCCCTGATTTTGTCCACTTTTTATTGAGGTTGAAAACAAATCACCCTTAAACACAAAAAAGTAGTATGAGCCAATGGCAATCAGGATAACTAAAAAGAGAGAAATAACAATCCAGAGAAAATAGTTTAAAGGTTTCTTTCTGATATAAGGATTTTTAGGTTTATTTGTCATAGAAGACTTTGGGATATTATTCAATAGAATTAACTGCCTTTACTATAGCACTTATCAATCGTTCTTTGTTTTTACGGTCATAATTAAATTTATTTGGATTTGGTAATTCTATCAAAAATCCGAGCCTTTTTATCCCTAAAAACATGGTTGGGACTATGTCAACTGATTTTACTGTAACTACATTTTCTAATTCTTTGCCCAAAGCCTCTGAAAAGACCAATAACTTATCCTTATAATCTATTGCATTTTCTTCATGGCTTTGACCTGTATGTGATAACTTTTTATTCAGACTATAAATCAATAAATCACCCCTTGAAGAAACATGGATACTAATCAACAAGTCATATTTCTTTGTCTTAACAACTCCATTCCTCTCTTTTAGTGTCAATAAATGGTCTTGTCTTCTTGTAAGGATTACCTTTTTTCCGCCTTTGTTTAGTAAAGTTGACAATTCCTTGACAAAAGACAATGTAAGGTCTTTCTCTGAAAAAGAACTCCCCAATAAACCCTTGTCATCACCACCATGACCTGCATCAAGTAAAAGGGTATCAATTTTTTGGGTTACAATAGGCTCTTTTAATTCTTTGTCTATTTCGGCAATTTTTCCAGGTTCTTCTGTGGATTTTTTTGTAAAACTGTAAATATCTATTACCAACCTTGGTGGATTTGAGAGTTTAGAAACGGATATGTCATCAATATTTTCATAGGAAATGAAAAAAAGATTATCCTTTGAAGAAATCTTTAACCCTTTCATTATCTCAATAGTTGAGTTTTCAGTTAGTAAACCTATAGGCTGGACATCTAAGTTTTTCACAGACTTTAAATCAATTTTTATAACACCTGAAGATTGAAGGACTACAGAAGATTTATTGAGAATATCAATAGGGGCAGTAAAAACTACTCTAATGTAATCAGGATGTTTGCCTGCCCTAACTATAGCCTTACTCTCTGATTGTGCAAATGAAGTTGAGAGGGAGAAAAAAAGCAGATAAAAGATGATTTGTATATGAATAAACATGTATTAAAAGGATACAAAAAGCTATTGCCAACTTTCAAGCATTTATTAAATCCTAAACGAGTTACAGCATTATTCTGTCTATCTCCTCTAATGAATTTACTACCTCTCTATGCCATAAGGGATATTTATCAAAGGGAAAGTGTTTTAATGCCTCCATATAAGCAATCCTTGCATTTGCTATGTTAGTTGACCAATTTGACAGTTTTGCAGTCTTTTTATATAAATCACCAATTTTATGTTTAATCTGACCATATTCAAAAGGGAAGGCTTCTTTTGTCTTAATCTCCAGTGCCTTTTGATAATACTCTATTGCTTCTTTAAGAGGTTCTTCTGTATTTACACAACCATAAAGTTTCACAAGCAAATCACCAATTAATATCATTATTTCAGATTTCTTGTTTGGATTTAATAATAGTTCATAGGCATTTAACATCTCTAAATATGCTTCTTTAGCCTTTATAAGATTATCCTTGTTGTTTGTAATAGAGAAAAATTGCAAATATACATCAGCAATACTTTTATTTATTTCTATGAATTTATCTGAATCTCTATCAAAGGTAAAGAACTTTAGTGCTTCATTGTATAATACAAGGGCATTCATCAAGTTATTTTCCTTATCCTGTAAAAACGATAACTTTATATAGATTTGAGCGAGTTCTCTCAATATCAAAGCAGATTCTTTATTTTGATTTATTTTACTGTAAACCTGTTGAGCCTTTCTGAGAGCTTTAATTGACTTACTGAGATTGTTTTCCTTTTCCTCAATATCTGACAATTTATTATAGAGTTCACCAATAAATTTATATATTTCTGCATGATTTTTGGGATAAGCATCTTCACCATAATAATCTCCTGCTATGATTAGGTGTTTTATCCCCTTCTGGATGTTGTCTGAGGTATTTTCGAAGATTGTAAGATTATAAAAGGCGATGCCGAGATTATAGTGAATAGGTGCCCTGTCTTTTGAATTAATTTCTTGCTTGTTTGCAATGGCTAAACATACTTCAAGATTATAAATTGCCTTGTTTAGATTAGCAGTGTGATTAGTAATTTCTCCTGCATTTATATATAGTCTGCCTAAGATAAAATATACATAAGCTAAATCCTCTTTTAGAGCCCTTGATGATAGAAGTTTGATGGCATCTTCATATGCCGAGATGGCTTTAAAAATATATTCGTTTCGCTTAGTCGTAACATATAAACTGTTAAAACAATCACCTAAAAGCCTTTTTGTCTCACCGTTTAGTTCTACATCTTCTTCTAAAGAATAGTTATTGATTAAATCAGTGATTATTATAAGGGCATCATTTACCATATTCTCCTTTATAAGAGCCTTTGCATTTTCTATTTTCTGGATAATCCTTTTATGCCTTGACTGTTTTGCGCTAAGCCCACTCAAGAGAAAGATGATAAAAATCAATATGCCAGCTATTAAAACTCCTATCAATATGCCTACTATTGCCCAGAGTATTTGGTTTAGACTGAAAGCCATAAGATCAATTTTTATTACAATAATATAACATTTTATTAATTACATCTTGCACTGATAAAAAGCTTGTATCAATATAGATTGCATCCTTTGCTATCTTAAGAGGCGCTATGGCTCTATTCATGTCTCTATCATCTCTTTGAACAATATCTTTGAAAGCCTCATCAAAACTAACTTTTTTCCCAATCTCTATTAGTTGCAAATACCTCCTCTCAGCCCTCTTTTGTTGAGAGGCATCAAGATAAAACTTAATCCATGCAGAAGGAAAAACGACAGTGGTCATATCTCTGCCTTCTGCCACTAAATCCATCTTTTTTGAAAAATCTTTTTGTAGGTCAAGCAAATAATCTCTAACTGCCCTTTTTGCAGAAAAGACTGAGGCATAATGCCCTGCCTGAGGTGTCCTGATTAATTGAGAATAATCAACTCCCTTTACATATACCTTATCTTCCTGATACTTTAAATCCAAATCCTGTAAGGCTAAGTTAATCTCTTCATCGGTGGAGAGTTCATTTAATCCACATTCTAAAAGATATAAACCTACTGCCCTGTAAAGACTGCCTGTATCAAGGAATTGGAAGCCAAGTGCTTTGGCTAATAGCCTTGAAATAGTGCTCTTGCCTGAACCAGATGGACCGTCTATTGCAACTACCTTGTATATCTTATCTGCCATATAAAGAATCAAAAAAGCTTGGAAATGAAATAGACACACATTCACAATCGTCAACTATTATATCACCCTCTGAGATCAATCCTGCCACAACCATTGACATTGCTATCCTGTGGTCACCATAACTGTTCAAAGAAGCACCCTTTAGATCGCTTTTCCCCACAATATCTATGCCGTCTTTATACTCTTTTACTGGAACTGACATTTTTGATAACTCCTTTGCCATTGCCATAATCCTGTCTGATTCTTTGACCCTTAGTTCTTCGGCACCCCT
>DUZI01000045.1 GCA_013349595.1 Nitrospirota bacterium | reverse complement strand
AAGGTAGTTACATAATAGCTATGGGGATTGATAAGGTAATCGTTGATTTATATGGCAATAATCCAGATGCCTTTGAATTGACTAAAATTAAGGGGCTCTTTTTACCTGAAGGATTTGGAAACACCCATAAGGTTTTGGTGCAATACAAAGGCATGAGGAATTTTTCTTTAAAGGGCTTTTCACTAAATAATTCTCTAAAAAGATTATGAATTGTTATCATAGATGGTTATGAAAATTTTTGTTTTTTCAAAAATCTTCCTCATAATTGTGCTGTGTTCACCTTCTTACGCCTCTGATAAATTTAGGGTTACAGAAGTCCATGATGGTGATACAGTAAGTATAAGGATTAGCTCTTTTATTGGTATCCCTTTTAAGAATGAAAGGGTTAGGCTAATTGGCATTGATGCACCAGAGCTAAAGCAAGAACCATGGGGCAGATTATCCAAAAAATATCTAAAAAAATTACTTAGTGAAAATGACTGGGTTGTAAGGGTTGAATTTGATGTAGATAAGAGAGACCAATATAACCGATTACTTGCTTATTTTTGGGCAAAAGATGGTAGCATGATTAATGAGAAGATGCTATCAAATGGCTATGCGGTGTTATACACACTGCCACCCAATGTGAAATATGTGAATAGACTAAAAAAGGCTCAAAAACAGGCTCAACAAGGCAAAAAAGGCATATGGGGAAAATCAGGTCTTAACATTACACCCGAACAATGGAGACAAAGTCATCCAAGACATTAAAAAAGAAATTTATTTTAAAAACACGATTGTGTATAATATTTTTTCATTTTTCCTTTATGAGAACTGAACAAGATAAATATATAAGTATGAGGGATTATTCAAGGGTTGATGCAGAAATACCCTTTGATATAAGGTTAATCAATTCGGAAGAGTCAAGGACTGTTAGATCAAAGATTGCCACTGATACAAACATTACCTATTGGACTCCACCCAGGGAGCATGATGACAAGGTTCTTGCTGATTGGCTTATGATGATAAATGATAAACTTGATTCAATACTCATGTTGCTGACCTTTCATAAAGAGGGATTTTCAACCCTTCCTTATAAAAAAGTTAATATTAGTGGAGGAGGTATGAGCTTTTATTGGAACTGTAACTTTCCACTAAAATCTGTTTTAGAATTAAAAATGCTTCTGCCTATTTTTCCGCCTGTGGCTATGTATGTTTATGGAGAGGTAGTCTTGTCAGAATCAAAAGAGGGTGGCTGGTTTACTGCTGTAAAATTTATCAACATTGAAGAAGACATAAGGGATGAGATAGTCAAGTTTGTCTTTAAAAAACAAAGAGAGTTATTAAGGGAGAAGAGGAAGTAAAATGTTTGTAATAATCGGTTGTGTAGTTGTTATAGCCTGTGTGCTTGGTGGCTATGTAATGGCGCATGGAAATTTAAGTGTTTTGGTGCAACCTGCAGAATATGTCATCATCGTTGGTTCTGCCATTGGCGGACTTATAATCGCATCACCACCTAAGATATTAGGTCTGATTATTAAAGGTATGATAGGTATGCTGAGTGCCAAATCATATGGTAAGAATGATTATCTTGAAGCATTGATGTTACTTAGCGATATCTTTACAAAGATTAGAAAGGAAGGACTTGTATCCATTGAGGCAGATGTTGACAACCCTGAGGCAAGCCCTATTTTTTCAAAGTATGGAAATTTTCTCAAAAATCATCACGCAGTTGCCCTCGTTACAGATACCTTAAGAACAGTTATGACCACAAGTATTTCACCCCATGAACTTGAAGCCCTACTTGACAACGAACTAGAGGCACATCACGAAGAGGCAATGATACCAGCAAGGAGTGTGAGCAACATGGCTGACAGTTTGCCTGGTCTTGGTATTGTTGCCTGTGTTATGGGTGTTGTTATTACAATGGGATATATTAGTGAACCACCAGAGATACTTGGAGCACATATTGGTGCTGCCCTTGTTGGAACCTTTACGGGCGTGCTTTTATGTTATGGTTTTTTCGGTCCTATGGGTAAAAATCTTGAAGTCATTGCCAATGAAAATAAAGAATATATGAGTGTATTTAAGGTCGGTCTTGTTGCCTTCGTTGGCGGTGCAGCACCACAGATTGCTGTAGAGTTTGCAAGAAGGGTTGTTCCTGCAGTGGTCAAACCCTCTTTTCTTGAAGTTGAAGAAGCTATAAGGAAAAAATAGGAGGTCTGTTTGATGAAAGTATTTCAATTTATTGTCATAATTAGTATCTTTCTGTTTTATGTCATTTCTTGTTCTTCTTCAGCTGTAAGATATACTTCAGAAGAGATAAAACAATTTCCACCAGAGGTTCAGCAAAGGATTATAAGGGGGGAAATATCTACTGGTATGACACCCCAACAGGTTCGTTATGCCTGGTCAGCTCCAAGGGGTGTGCAGTCTTTACAGGGCAAAGATAAAAAATATATTGAACAATGGACCTATTCTTATTTAGGTGCCTGCCCAATTGAGCTAACCTTTCAGGATGGAAAACTTCAATCTATAATCCTTTCTGATTCAGGAAGGACTTCAGAAATCAGATATACCCAAGAGGAAATCAAGGGATACCCTGAAAATATACAAAACCATATAAAAAATGGACAACTTATTACAGGGATGACACCCCATCAAGTCAGAAACTCTTGGGGAGGCCCTGAAGGGGTGAGTTCTTCAAAACAGTCTGATGGCAAGTCAAGGGAAGAGTGGGTTTATGCCTCAACTGCCCTTTGCAAAGTCAATGTGATATTTATAGACGGAAAACTTGCAGGACTTATAAGGGCTGAAGGGATAGGTTCACAATAAAATGACAAGTAAAGATATAAGACAGCAATTTCTAAACTACTTTCACAGCAAAGAACACAAGATAGTAGAAAGCTCATCACTTATTCCAATAAATGACCCAACCTTACTTTTTACAAATGCAGGGATGGTTCAATTTAAATCTGTATTCTTAGGAGAAGAAAAGAGAGATTATAAAAGGGCAACTACCTGTCAAAAGTGTATGAGGGCAGGCGGTAAACACAGTGACCTTGAAAATGTTGGTCATACCGCAAGGCATCATACCTTTTTTGAAATGCTTGGTAATTTCTCCTTTGGAGACTATTTTAAAAGAGAGGCAATACAGTTTGCTTGGGAACTGCTTGTTCATATCTTTAAATTACCATCAGAGCGTCTTTGGGTATCTGTTTATGAAGATGATGATGAGGCAGAGAGATTGTGGATAGAAAATAGCGGCATTACCTCTGATCGTATTGTTAGGCTTGGTGCTAAAGACAATTTCTGGCAAATGGGCGATACAGGTCCTTGTGGTCCCTGCTCTGAGATAATTATTGACCAGGGTGATTTTGTAGGATGCAAAAAAAATGACTGCAAGGTTGGTTGTGACTGTGACAGATTCTTAGAATTGTGGAATCTTGTGTTTATGCAGTTTAATAGAGACCTTTCAGGAAATCTCACAGCATTACCTAAACCAAGTATTGATACAGGCATGGGGCTTGAGAGAATCTGCTCTGTCTTACAGGGTAAATTTAACAATTATGATACTGATTTATTCTCTCCAATCATGTCGTCTTTAGAATCCATATCAGGGATAAAATACAACACTTATTCAGATACAGATATATCCTTTAGGGTAATTGCAGATCACATGAGGTCTTCTGTATTTTTACTATCCGACGGGGTAATGCCTTCAAATGAAGGCAGGGGATATGTCCTTCGCAGAATCATCAGAAGGGCATCAAGACATGCAAAACTCTTAGGTCTTGACTCTGTAGTGCTCTATAAACTTACTGATGCAGTCATTGAGATAATGGGTGAGAACTATCCTGAGATTGTATTAGAGAGAGAGCGGACTCAAAAGATACTAAAACACGAAGAGGAGAGATTTACAAAGACCCTTGAGCAAGGGATGAGGTTACTTGATGATTTAATCTCAAAGTTACAGCAAGATGGACAGTCAGTAATACCAGGAGAAGAGATATTTAAGCTTTATGATACCTTTGGCTTCCCTCCTGATTTAGCAAGAGACATGGCACTTGATAAGAAAATGTCCATTGATGAGCAGGGTTTTAATAATGCTATGGAAGGTCAGCGAGAAAGGGCAAGGGCTTCGTGGATTGGAGAGGAAATTGGCTTGCCTTCTTATTATAAAGAACTTGTATCTGAGATAGGTGAGACTATTTTTACAGGTTATAATTTATTTGAGGATATATCAACAGTCAGGGCAATTTTAAAAGATGGAAAGAGGGTGGATTCTATAAGTGAAGGTGAGGAGGCAGAGTTGTTTTTAGACAAATCGCCTTTTTATGGCGAATCAGGTGGTCAGGTGGGAGATAAGGGGACTATTTCTGTAATTGGCAATCTTAAAACAATTAACCAAGCAGATGTAATAAACTGCACCAAAAAGGCAGGGCTTCTTTCCCATAAAATAATAGTCAGGAAGGGATTTTTCAAGGTCTTTGACAATGTTATATGTAAAATTAACACCAATAATCGCTATTCAACCCAAAGAAACCACACAGCCACCCATTTATTACACAGGGCTTTAAAGTTGACCTTAGGTGAGCATGTCAAACAGGCAGGCTCTCTTGTAAGCCCTGACAGATTGAGATTTGACTTTACACATTTTTACCAGCTTGAAGATACAGAGATACAAGCCATTGAAGAAATTGTAAACGAACGAATATTGGAAAATATAAAGGTTGAAACAGAACAAAAGCCTCTCAATGAGGCACTTAAAGAGGGTGTCACTGCCCTTTTTGATGAAAAATATGGTGACACAGTCAGGGTCGTAAAGGTTAGCGACTTTAGTGCTGAATTATGTGGAGGCACTCATTGTAAGGCTACAGGAGATATTGGACTTTTTACAATAATATCTGAAGGGAGCGTTGCTTCAGGGATTAGAAGGATTGAGGCACTTACTGGAAAGAGGGCCTTTGAATACCTCCGTAACAGCAAAGATGAACTAAAGAAGGTCTCTGAAATCTTAAAGACTGACAATCCCCTCAACAGGCTTGAAAAGCTGTTGACAGAAATAAGAGAGAAGGATAGGATTATTGAGCAAATCAATCAAAGCAAGGCAGTTGATTTGTGGCAGGAGGCATTAAAAAATAGTAAGTCTATTAATGGTGCCACGATAGTATCTTTTAAGGTTCAAGATATTGAGCAAAAGGACTTAAGAATCCTTGCTGATAAGATTAAAGAAAAGTCTCCATCATCATTAATATTTCTTGCATCAATTAAGGATAATCAAGCTTCTTTATTATGTATGGTCTCTAAAGATTTAACAAAAAAGTTAAGTGCAGGCAAGATATTATCCGAGATAGCCAAAATGGCTGGTGGTAAAGGTGGCGGAAAAGATGAGATGGCTCAAGGTGGGACAAAAGACATTGACAGACTTGATGAGGCTATGAATAATGTTTTTGACCTCTGTAAAGAACTTTTGACAAAAAGTTAGACTGCCCGCAATGCATCAACAATATTCTTTCTCGCCCCATAAATAGCAGGTAATAATCCACCTCCCACACCCATCAATATTGCAAATAACAATGCTTGATAAATAATATCAAAGGTCAGGGTAAAGGAAAAGGCAAGTTCAGAGAAGGTCTGCCAATTCATTGTAGATATTGTAAGAAACTGCATAAAGGAAGCAAAAAATAACCCGATTATCCCACCAATTAGTCCGAGTAATATTGATTCCGCAACAAAGGCTCCAAGTATTACAATCCTTTGAAAACCGAGTGCCCTCAAGGTTCCAATTTCATTTATCCTGTTTGCAACAGCAGAATACATGGTAATCATTGCACCAATGACTGCACCGACTGAAAAGATGGTGGTAAGAGATAAGCCAAGTATCTTTAAAAAAGTTGCCATCATCTCAGACTGCTCTTCATAATATTTTGTCTCTCTCTTTACTTCAAGGGATAATCTTGGGTCTTTCTCAATCCTCTCTTTGATTGATTCAAACTCACTACTATCTCTCATCTTAAAAAGCACAGAAGAATAAACAGGTCTCCTAAAGGCTTGCATCATCTGGTCAATGTCTCCCCATATCTCAGAATTGTAACCCCTACTTCCTGCATCAAATATGCCTATAATAGTCCATTCTCTCATGGCAAATTTTATGGACTCTCCTAAATTTACCCCTTCGAACTTATCAGAAATAGACTTGCCTACAATTATCTCATTAGAGCCTTCCTTTGGAAATCTGCCTTGAATAATATTTACCTGAGGTCTTAGCACAAGAGACTTCTCTGAAACACCTCTGATTACCACATTGGCAGGCTTGGCATCAATCTTTTTTGGCAAAACCATTAACACAACCAATTCCTTAGCAACGATTCTTTTGCCATCATCACCAATAGCTATCTCAGGGACGGTTTCAATTAATGATGCCTTTTGTCTTTCTATACCACTTTGAACTTCTGTATTTGAACCTTTCTTTATAACAATCAAGTTGTCAAAAGAGCCTGTTGACACAAGTGTCTTTTTTAATCCCTCTGAGAGCATCAAGACTGTGGCAAATACAAACACAACTAGTGCCATACCTGCAGAGGTCAGAAAGGTAGTAACTTTTCTTGCCTTCATGTTTCTCGTACTGTAAAGCAAGATGAGTTTAATCAAACAAGCCTCCTAAGCCCATCGGCAATATTAGTGTTCATTGCCCTTAATGTTGGGAAAATCCCAGCAGCTAGACCTACAATCACAGATATAACAACATTCATAATCAATGTTTCTTCAGATATATTGAATACGGGGAAATAATTACTCAAGGCGGAACTAAAGGCATCAGCAGAGGGAAAGGTAGCTATTATGCCTAAAAAACAACCAATTGCAGATATCATGATTGATTCACCGAAAATCATACCTGCGATGTGATAGTCTCTAAAACCCAATGTCTTAAATACTGCATACTCACTTGTCCTTTCCCTTACCGTCATTGCCATAGTATTTGCAGATACCGCCATGATTATAAATATGACCACATATGAGACAATCTTGATGGCAATCACTATAGCCTCTGTCATCGCCACAAAGCTAAGATTGAAGGCTTTTTCTGTCTCTGTTAAGGTCTCTGCAAGGGAATTTTTAAAGGTCAAATCAATAGCCCTTGAGATTTCCCCAGCCCTTGTAGGGTCTTTAATCCCTATCACAAAGTATCCTGTATGGTCTGCAAAAGTGGGCATAGTCTTTTTTACAACCTCATTTAAATAGTCCCAATGAAACATAAAGACAGACTCATCAGTATTTTTGTCTTTTCCCTTGTAAATGCCTCTCAATACAAAATCCCACTTGCCGGGAAAGATAGTCCCCTTTAATACTATGGTGTCTCCAACCTTCCATCCAAACCTATTGGCAATTTTTGCACCTGCAATAGAGCCCTTTCTATCCATGAGAAAGTCCTTTTTCTCTTTGTCGCTTAATACTAACTCGGGGTATAATTCAAGATAACCCTTTGGCTCTACTGCAAAGTTAGGGAAAAAGTTTTTCTCATCAATATAAATACCGCCAAACCAATTACCATACGAAACAAGACTAACACCGGGCACTGATTTTATCTTTTCCTTGTAAGAAATTGGCAGATAAAAGATAAGAGAAATGGCATTTCTTGTAACAAGCCTATTGGCAGATGCAGCTTCAACACCTGCATACCATGCATCAATTACAGTCCTGAGCATTCCGAAGGAAAGTATTGCTATGGCTATAGCGATAATTGTTAGGGTAGTCCTAATCTTGTGTCTTAGGGTATTTCTAAAGAGGAGTTTCAGTAAGAACATCGTTGAGAAACCCCTTGTCAAGGTATTTTGTAATCTTTGCCTTTTTGGCTGCCCTCGGGTCGTGGGTGACCATGATAATAGTCTTTTTGAAATCGTCATTTAAGGCAGACATAAGCTTTAGAATGTCTTCAGCAGATTTCTTGTCTAAATCACCAGTAGGTTCATCAGCAACAATCAAGGCAGGGTCTGTAACAATCGCCCTTGCTATGGCAACCCTTTGTTGTTGCCCCCCTGAAAGTTGGTGAGGGTAGTGATCTGCCCTATCTTGAAGTTTTACTACCTCTAAGGCAGACCTTACATGTATCCTTCTCTGTTGTTTAGTAAGAGGGCTTAATAGCAATGGCAGCTCTACATTCTCAAAGGCTGTCAGGACAGGTATGAGATTGTAAAATTGAAAGATAAAGCCAATATTTAATGCCCGCCAATGAGCAAGCCCAACATCATCTAAGGTGGTTATATTAACATTATCAATAATTATCTCACCGCTGTCAGGCTTGTCAATACCTGCAATCATATTAAGCAAGGTGCTCTTTCCTGACCCTGAAGGACCCATTAAAGCAAGGAACTCACCCTCATTAATATGAAGGTTTAAGCTCTCAAGCACTGGGATTATCTCGCTTCCTCTTTTGTAAGATTTACATAGATTATTAATAGACAGGATGGTTTTTTGACTCATCTATTTTTCTATTAACTTAATCCTATCGCCATCTTTTAACTTACTAGAAGGATTTAATACAATCTTTTCACCGTGCCTCACACCTTCAATTATCTCAATCATATCTGTGAAATCACGCCCTGTCTTTACAATCCTTTCATTAATCTTGCCATCATTTATCACAAAGACAATCTTTTTGCCTTCTTTTTGAAGTATTGAGTTTTTATTGACTGCAGTTACAGGCTTTTTGTCCTCCTGTAGGGGCTTTTGGGTCAAAAAGGCAACCTTTGCACTCATCTCTGGTAAGATTGATTTATCCTTTTCAAGGAAACGAACCTTTACCATTACAGATGCCTTTGTCTTGTCAGCAGTAGGGACAATCATATGAACAATCCCTGATAATCTTTTATCAGGTAAGGCATCGAGCATTATTTCACAGGGTTGTCCAATAAAGATTTTAAGTAAATTTGATTCAGATACATCAACCTCTACCTCCAAGGAATTCAAATCTGCAATATTTGCTACTGCTGCCTTGAGCCCTGCTGCAGAACCAAAGGGTGTTACAATGTCACCTAAATCAGCATTTTTGGTAAGAACCACTCCATCAAAAGGGGATTTAATATAGGTATATTCAATTGCCACTTCAGCAGCCTTGAGATTTGCCTTTGCTGCATCAACAGAAGCCTTTGCTGACCTTAATGTCGCCTCTGCCTTTTTATATCTCATGAGGGCAAAATCATATTCTGCTTGGGGAACAAATCCCTCTTTTAATAACAGGTCCTTTCTTTCAAGATTGAGCTTGGAATCATTAAGCTCGGCAAGAGCAACATTAATATTCTCTTCTGCAACATTGAGATTTGCCAAGGCCTGCTTTTTACTTGCAAGAACATCTTTGTTTTCAAGGGTTGCAATTATCTCTCCTTTTTTTACCCTACTACCTTCTTCTACCCTTATATCAGTAACCATGCCTGTTACTTTGGGGGCGGCAGATGCTTTTCGTGAGGCAACTACATATCCACTTGCATTAAGGAGAGTAAAAGATTGAGAGGGGAAGTATTTAGTAACTGTTGTTGACTCAACATTATGGATACTTGAAAAGAAATAGTTGCTTATTAAAAAGACAGTAACAATCAGGATAATAATTAATAAAAGGGGGAAAAGCCTTCTTGGAAGTGACTTTTTGTATTGTATCTTTGACTTGTCAATTTTAAGTTGTGAAAGATTATTATCTGTCAAAATCATACATCCTAATAAACTGGTGTCCGTTCATAGGCCCTTTTTTCTCCTTGTAGTAACACTTTCACCACCAATTCCCCAATTATCTGTATCAATTTCATCAATAACAACTACAGTAGTTTGGGGATTTTTCCCAAGTGTCTTTTCAAGTAATTCGGTAGCTCCTCTAATTAGTTCCTCTTTT
>DUZI01000044.1 GCA_013349595.1 Nitrospirota bacterium | reverse complement strand
GGTAATTCGTCAAACTTAAGAGACACTACATTAGTAGAAACTGAAGATGAATCACCAAAACAAGCAGTAAGGGTAGCAGTTGCCACCAAAAGGAGTAACATTAAAAGCCTTAACCTTGAAGCCTTAAAATACGAAATGATTGAATCCATTTTTTCCTCCTGTTTTTAATAGTTTAATAAGATTTTTGGCACAAACCAGATTTAAATAATTTTTCGAGACTTCACCTCCTTTGCATTACTCAGAATTTTTTGAAAAGAAATAAGGTTAGGAAAATTGATAAGCTATTATATTTTTACACTGTTAAGTAGTTGTTAAGTTTCAGTTTAAATTATATTAAAAAAAAGGGGGGCCAGGTCTTGAATTTTGACCTTTTTACTCTTAACTCATAGCTTATCTGTATGGCAAAACCATTAATCTCTAATGTCAAAATTCAAGACCTGACCCCTTCAGTTTCTTCCTACTCTGTATTGTTGATTTTGTTAAGTTCTCAGTTCTATCGCTGATTTTGGGATATCTTAAAGTTATTGAATTAACTGATTAATATAATGCAAAATTAATGCACTTATGAGTGTCCTTGATGCAATTGGTAATACCCCGATAATAAAACTTGAGCGATTAAGCCCTAACAAGCATGTTCAGATATTAGTCAAGTTAGAAGGGAATAACCCAGGTGGTTCTATAAAAGATCGAACCGCCTACTATATGATTAAAGATGCGAAAGTCTCTGGTGTCCTTAAAAAGGAGTCAATTATACTTGAGGCTACATCAGGAAATACAGGTATAGGGCTTGCAATGGTTGGTTCTGCAAAAGGTTATAAAGTAAAGTTAGTTATGCCTTCTTGTGTAAGTCTTGAAAGAAGGAAGGTCCTTGAAGCACTTGGGGCTGAAGTAATCTTAAGCCCTGGCGAAGAGGGCACTGACGGGGCAATAAGACTGGCACATAAGATTTATAAGGAAGAACCAGAAAATTATTTCATGCCAAATCAATTTGATAATTATTCAAATATCAAGGCTCATTATGAGACCACTGGGTTGGAAATAATTGAGCAGACGAAGGGAAATATTGATGTCTTTGTTGCAGGACTCGGCACAACTGGGACCATCATGGGTGCGGGCAAGAGACTGAAGGAATTTAAAAATAGCATCCAGATAGTAGCAGTTGAGCCATGCTTAGGACATAAAATACAAGGGCTAAAGAATATGCAAGAATCTATTGTCCCAAAGATTTATAATCCATCAATATTAGATGACAAATTGACCATAAGTGACGATGAAGCCTTTTCAGTAACAAGGGGACTTGCCTTAAAGGAAGGTCTCTTTGTAGGCATGAGTAGTGGTGCAGCAGTATGGGGGGCAATTAAAAAGGCATACACTCTTAAAAAAGGTAATATTGTTGTGATTTTACCGGATAGAGGCGATAGATATCTTAGCACTTCATTATTTACATCGATCTGTGCAAAATGCCCACCTTGATTTTGCCTTGAGAAAGAAAATATCCATAGTTATCCCTGTATATAATGAACAGGATTGCCTTATGCAGCTTTGGAATAGGTTTATTGCTTTAGTAAATAGAATTAAGGACTATGACTTTGAGTTTATCTTTGTCAATGATGGTTCTAAGGACAATTCATTAAATATCCTAAAATCTCTTGCAAAGGATAACCAAAATATAAAGGTTATTAGCTTCTCAAGAAACTTTGGCCACGATATTGCAATTACAGCTGGGGCTGACCATACATCCTCTGATGCCGCAGTATTTATGGATGCAGATTTACAAGATCCACCGGAGTTAATTGATGAGATGATAAGTAAATTTGAAGAGGGCTATGAGGTTGTTTATGCAGTCAGGAATAAGAGAAAAGGTGAGAGCCTCTTTAAGATAAAGTCAGCAGAATTTTTTTACACCTTTTTGAACTATTTTTCTTATGTGAAGATACCATCAAATACAAGTAATTTTAGACTAATTAGCAAAAAAGCCCTTGATGCCTTTAAGAAAATGTCTGAAAGGGATAGATTTCTTAGGGGCATGATTTCATGGGTGGGGTTTAGACAATCTGCAGTTTATTTTGATAGGGATCCAAGATTTGCAGGCGAAACTAAATATAACCTCAAAAAAATGATTGCCCTTGCCATAAATGGTATTGTGTCTTTTTCTAATGCACCATTAAGGCTTGGTTCTTATGGGGCTTGTTTTCTCCTTTTTATAGCCTTTATCTTGTTTGGGCTCTATTTTTTTAAAGGAGATATTTATTTAATCCTTTCTGCAATATTCTTTGTTGGTTCGATACAACTTTTATCTATTGGAATGATTGGTGAGTATATTATTAGGATCCACAATGAATCCCTTTCAAGGCCTATTTATATAATTGATGAAAAGATAAATCTGGATTAGTTTATGGGAAGTTTTTTAAGGAATCTATTACTGTTAATTATCTTATTTATCTTTATTTTCTTCATTCAAGCCTTCAACGCTTCTTTTTGTTCAGCAGAAAATATACTTAAAAATCCAGACTTTGAAGAGGTAATAAATGGCAAGCCCACTTATTGGGAATTTGATGTATGGAATAAAGACCCAAAAGGCTATAGATTTGGCTTTGATATAAGGTCCTTTCATTCAGGCACACAATCTATTGTCATAGAGGCAACAGAGCCAAATGATTTAAAGATAATGCAAAGACTTTCTCTGAAAGAAGATAGGGTTTACAAGTTTTCATGTTGGGTAAAGGCATCAAATATCCCCACTGATAACAAAGGTGCCAATATCTCTGCCCTCGATATCTTAGATACATCAGAAAACCTATATGATACACAGGGACAATGGAAAGAGCTTGTCTTTTACGGTAAAACAGCCAAAGGACAGACTGAAGTAATATTTACCTTGAGGCTTGGTGGATACGGTAGTATAAACAAGGGAATTACTGCCTTTGATAATTGTAAGGTTGTATTGCTCGACACAGTCCCAAGTGGAATTAAAATTGCCCCTCTTAAAAGAGAACAGATGGAGATAAAGCAACAGTCTTCATTGACAGATAGTTCAAAGGGATTAATCTTTACATTATTATCTTCAATCATCTTTGTAGCCCTTTTGATAATCTCACTGAGATATCTTAAAAGTAGAGATGCCTTGCCTTACAGTAACAAGACTTTTTTACTTTCTCTCTTATTATCCACAAGCCTGTTAAAAATAATCCTTTCATATCTGACTACAGGTTTTCCAGTTGACTTAATTACCTATAAGGCTTGGTCTGACCTTCTTGTCAAAAAAGGGCTTTCAGAATTTTATTATTCTGGATACTTTGTTGATTATCCACCATTTTATATGTATGTCTTTTATGTTATAGGCTTGTTAAGACATTTATTTAACATACCCTATGATTCACAACTTTTTGTCCTTTTACTAAAATTACCCTCACTACTTGCAGAGGCAATGTCTGTCCTGTTGCTTTACAAGGTTTCAAAGGAGACAGGTATAAAGATTGGCTCTGTATATATGATATTAATACTTTTTACACTTAACCCCGTGTTAATTATCAATACTTGTCTTTGGGGACAGGTTGACTCATTTTTGACATTCTTTATAGTCCTTTCCCTTGTATTACTTCAGCAGAAAAGACTCTTCTTTTCTGCAATCTTTTTTACTATTTCAATATTAACCAAGCCACAGGCGCTTATGTATAGTCCTCTCTTTTTGTTTTACTTATTTTTAAGTAAACCTGACTATAAAGAATGTATTAAGGCACTAATTGCCTCAATAATCACTGCCTTTGTCATAATATTGCCCTTTTCAATCAACCACGGACCTTACTGGATAGTTAATATCTTTAAAAATGCACTGGTTCAATACCCCTTTGCAACCTTAAATGCCTTTAACATTCACGCGCTTTTTGGTAACAACTGGTCACCTGTGATGGATAAATGGATAATCTTTTCTTTTAAGACTTGGGGGACCATATTTATTCTTCTTATTACTATCACTTCAGCCTACCTTTTTATTAAATCGAAACATATATTGATAATTGCACTTTTTATTGTCCTTTCAGTCTTTATGTTTTCTACAGAGATGCACGAGAGGTATATGGTGCCGTCTTTTCTGTTATTTTCAATGGTATATGTTTTTACAAAAGACACGACAATACTTTACTTATTTACAGGTTTTACAATAACCAACACCTTTAATTTAGCCTATACCCTTATGCTTGCCCATCATGGTATCTATCATCTAAGCCCTGATGACATAATCTTGAGGGCTTTTTCACTATTTAATCTAATACTCTACTGCTTGACTGTTAAAAAGATTATCAATCTACTCTTTGAAGACAAAAGTGAGGTTTTGCAAAAGGAAAAACCTCTTGAACTGCCAAAAAATGAATTTAACAGCGTCATAAATAGTAAAGACATCTTAACCATGGTACTAATCGCCTTTTTATTTTCAGCACTTTATTTACATAAACTTGGAGATACCAAGTCACCACAAACTTATTGGCAACCAAGTGCAAAGGGTGAAGGGATGTTTATAGATTTCAATAGAGTTCAAGACATATCAAAGATTAACTACTTTTACGGCATTACTAAGGGGAAAATTAGGATTGACTCTTCAGATGATTTTGTAAATTGGCAAACAATTACCTTTATTGAGCCAAAAGGTGTCTTTATGTGGAAGTCAAAGGATGTCAATATAAAGGCTCGTTACTTAAGCATAATCACTGAGGAACCATCGTTGATGCTATATGAAATTGGCTTATTTGATAAATCAGGCAATTTAATAAGGGGAATCTCTCCCTCTACATTTGTAGTGATGAAGGAGACAAAGGGGTCTTTTCGCCATCTTTTTGATGAACAAGATTTAGTCCCCCAGAGACCGTCTTATCTGAATAGTATGTATTTTGATGAAATCTATTTTGCAAGAACCGCCTATGAGCATATTCATGGCATCGAGCCTTATGAAAATACACACCCACCCCTTGGAAAGTTGATTATGGCCTTGAGCGTAAAGGTTTTTTCAATGTCGCCCTTTGGTTGGAGATTTAGTAGTGCCATCTTTGGCGTTTTTGTTGTCTTATTGATGTATCTTATGGGGAAACTTCTCTTTGGTAAGATTCAATATGGTATCTTTGCCTCATCAATAATGGGTTTTGACTTTATGACATTCGTCCAATCAAGGATTGGCACTGTTGACATAATAGCAATTACATTTATTGTGGCAATGTATTACTTTATGTTTAGATTTTATCTATCTGATGATGACTCAAATATAAAAAATCTTGCCCTTTCGGGAATATGTTTTGGTTTGGGTGCCTCTGTAAAATGGCTTTGCCTATACAGTGGCATTGGCTTGGCAGTTATATATTTTTGCAAACTCTACAATCAGGCAAAAATAAGTAATAAAGTATTTACAAGATTCATAATGTGGGGATTAATCTTTTTTGTCATAATACCCTTAGTCATATATTTTCTAACTTTTATCCCCTTTATGTTATTACCTGGGGCAGGTCATGACTTTGTAGATGTATTAAAACTTCAAGAACATATGTATCAATACCATAAAAGTGCTAAAGGTTCACATCCCTTTGCATCCACCTGGTGGCAATGGTTGATAATTTACAAACCCATCTGGCTATATATGGGTGAGAATTTACCCCTGACAAAGGCTGAAAGCATTGTCTCTATGGGAAATCCCTTTATATGGTGGATTGGTTCGCTGTCAATACTTTTTTGGCTTTATGTAGTTTTCATCAAAAACAAGGGCAATCTCCTTATCTTTTTCATAATAACTGCTTTTTTATCGAATTACTTGCCATGGCTCCTTGTGCCAAGAGAGACCTACATATATCATTTCTTTGCCTCTGTACCTTTTTTGATATTGTCATTGATTTATGTTATTAAGACTATAAAGATTGATAAAATCTCACCCTCTTATCTTTTGCTTGCTTATACCACATCTGTAATAGCACTTTTTGTCTTGTTTTATCCCATACTTTCAGGGACAACAGTTGATAAAACCTATATTTCACAGTATTTAAAATGGTTCAATAGTTGGATATTCTTTGTGCCTTAAGGGATTAGATAATGAACTATTCACAATTTCAAAAACCAAGTCGTTACATAGATAATGAGATTAATGCGGTCAAAAAACATACTTCCATAGTATCAATAGCCCTCGCCTTCCCTGACCTATATGAAGTTGGCATGTCACATATTGGCTTAAAGATACTCTATGAAATTGTCAATAGCCTTGATTTTTGCTCTGCAGAAAGGGTCTTTATGCCTGCCCCAGATATGGTTGATTTTTTAAAAAGAAACAACATACCACTAACAAGCCTCGAGACAAAAAAACCATTATCTATGTTTGACCTGATTGGTTTTACAATGCAATATGAACTCTCTTATACAACTATTTTACAAATACTTAACCTCTCATCAATACCTATAACAACTGATGAGAGGCTAAACTCAAAGACTAACTATCCAATTATCATTGCAGGTGGTCCCTGTGCAGTTAATCCCTTACCAATGTCACCTTTTATAGATGCCTTTTTTATTGGAGAGGCAGAAGAGGCTATAGTTGAATTGGTTAGTTTGATTAGAGACTATAAAGAAAATGCTGCCATAAAAAGACAGGATATATTAACTATGCTGATAGGTATTAATGGCTTTTATGTCCCTTCAATTCAAGGGAAAAATCATATTATAAAAAGAAGGATAATAAAAGACCTAAACAATGCCCCCTACCCTACAAAACCAATTGTTCCTTATATGTCTGTTGTTCATGATAGGGTTGCCATAGAGATCTCAAGAGGCTGTCCAAGTGGTTGTAGATTTTGTCAGGCAGGTATGATTTACAGACCCTTCCGTGAGAGGACACCTGAAAGGATAATTGCCCTTGCAAGGGAGTCTATTAATAATACTGGACATGACACCCTTTCCCTTTCATCACTTAGTGCAGGAGATTATTCTCAACTTTTAAACACTATAAAGGCTTTAAATGATTGTTTTACAGGTCAGAATATTACCTTGTCATTACCATCCTTAAGGGTCGGGTCAGTATCAAAAGAGATACTTAATCATTTAAAGGCAGTCAGAAAGAGTGGGTTCACTATCGCACCTGAGGCAGCAACCGAAAGATTGAGGAAGGTAATTAATAAGAACTTTACTGACAAGGACTATGAAAAGACCATTGAAGACCTCTTCGACTTAGGCTGGTTAAATCTAAAATTATACTTTATGATTGGTCTCCCCACAGAGAAACAGGAAGACCTCATTGCAATACCTAAAATGGCTCAAAAGGCTTTAAAAATAGCAAAAGAAAGGATAAAAAGATTTGTAAATATAAGCGTGACAGTCTCACCATTTATTCCAAAACCTCACAGTGTCTTTCAATGGATTGGGCAGATTAATATTGAAGAGATAAAAGACAAACTTTCCTATCTTAGAGACAAACTTTCAAATAAAAGGCTTAAATACAAGGGACATATTCCAGAGATGAGCCTTCTTGAGGCATTTATTGCAAGAGGGGACGAAAATATCTCAGAGGTAATCAAAAAAGCTTGGCAGTTAGGTGCTTTGCTTGATGGCTGGTCAGAGTATTTTGATTTTTCACTTTGGCAAAAGGCTTCCCAGGAGATAGGTATTGACATCAACAAAACAGCTGAAAAGACCTTTGACCTTCATGAACTACTACCTTGGGATTTTGTAGATATTGGGATTGACAAAGAATTTTTAAAATCTCAATATCACATTGCCTTTAAAGAGGCATTTACACCTTCCTGTATTGACAAATGCTCTGCCTGTGGCTTTGGTTGTGTTAATTATAAATCAAATGAAGAGAGTATCCTGATAAAAGATATTAAACTCAAAAACACTAAAAATGAAGGCAAAATAAAAGTGCGGCTTTGCTATTCAAAGACTGACGTGCTAAAGAACCTATCACACCTTGAATTAACCCATGTCTTTCATAGAGCCTTTAAAAGGGCAAATATTAATTGTGTCTATTCTGAAGGATTTCATCCAGCACCACTTGTTTCATTTGGGCCACCTTTGAATGTAGGTGTTTCAGGGCTAAAGGAATATTTAGATATAGAGGTTTTCTTGCTTTTTGATATAGAATCAACTATGCAAAAAATAAACAATACACTACCTGATGGTATCAAAATCAGTTCCATAAAAATAATACCTTTAGATAGTCCTTCCCTTACAAAGATAATAAAGAGATATGATTATTCAATCAAAAACTTCCAAACATATGATATAGAAAAAATTATGGAAGATGACAATCAATGGATTATTCAGAGAGATGGAAAGGATATTAACTTGAAGGTGTGTCTTAATGAGATTAATTTCAATCAAGATAATTCAATAAATTTATCACTTATTGACACCGATACACAAAAAGCTCGTTTAGCAGATATAATAAAAGTCCTTTTTAAAGAAGATATTCCCTTTTTAGATATAACAAGAACAGCCCTTTATGGCTTTGACAAAGGATGGTATGAACCAATATGAGCTCAGAATTAGTAATTAATGTAACAGAAGAAGAAAGCAGGGTTGCACTCCTTGAAGGTGGTCAGGTTGTTGAACTTTACATCGAACGAAAAAGAGATGCAAGCATAGTAGGCAATATTTACAAGGCAAAGGTAATAAAAATCTTGCCTGGCATGCAATCAGCCTTTATTGATATTGGTTTTGAAAAGGCAGCATTTCTGTATGTAGCAGACATCATGACTGATATTGATGAATATTACACCGCCTTTTTAGAAAATGACAATGATAAAATTGATATCTATGAAAAGGCTGAGATAACTACAGACAAATTAATCCCTATTGAAGATTTAATCCAAGAGGGGCAAGAACTCCTTGTTCAAGTATCAAAAGGACCAATTGGGACAAAAGGGGCACGAGTTACTTCATATATTACACTCCCTGGTAGATATGTTGTCCTTATGCCAAATGTTGATCATATTGGCATTTCAAGAAGGATTGAAGATGAAGAAACAAGGACAAGACTAAAAAATATTGCTATGGAGATTAGAACAAAAAACTTTGGACTTATCATGAGAACTGCCAGCGAAGATGCCACAGTAGAGGAGATAAAAAAGGACTTCGATTTTCTTATGATGCTTTGGGAAAACATTCAAATTAAGAAAGATAGAGTAACTGCACCCTTTCTCCTTTACAACGACTTAGATTTAATCTTTCGGAGTATAAGAGATTTTATGAGTCATGATGTAGAAAGATTGACTATTGATTCACCAGAAGAATATGAACGAATAAAAGAGTTTGCCAGTTCATATTTCTCAAGGATACTGGACAAAGTAATACTTTATGACGGCAGAGAACCAATCTTTGATGCCCTTGGTATTGAGCTTGACATTTCAAGGGCACTTGACAGAAAGGTCTGGCTAAAATCTGGTGGTTATATCGTTATAGATCAAACAGAGGCAATGACGGTCATAGATGTCAATACAGGTCGTTTTGTAGGCAAGGAAAACCTTGAAGACACCATTTTAAAGACAAACCTTGAGGCAGTCAAAGAGATTGCTTATCAAATAAGATTGAGAAACCTTGGAGGCATAATTATCATAGACTTTATTGATATGGAAAAACATGAAAACAGAGAAAAGATTTTTACATCCTTCATGGAGGTTATGAAAAAAGACAGGGCAAAAAACACAATCTACAATATTACCGAATTAGGGATTGTTCAGATGACCCGCAAAAGGGTAAGAGAGAGCCTTGGGAGAACCCTTTCAGAGCATTGCCCTTACTGCGAAGGGAAAGGATTTGTAAAATCTCCAAGGACAGTCGCCTATGAAATCTTTGGAAAATTAAGGAGAATGAATCTACAATCTAATAGTACAGTTATGATCAATGCAAACCCCATTGTGGCTGAACTCCTCTCTGATGAAGAAAGACAAGGGGTAGAAGGAATAGAAAAAAAATACAATGTAAAACTTAT